>JASFPE010000157.1:0-10474 GCA_050116155.1 Desulfobacterales bacterium | reverse complement strand
TTCTGTCTTTTTAACGAATTTAGAGGAGAAAAACATGCAGAGAAGCAACTTACCTATTCTGGGAATATCCGTGGGAGATCCGGGAGGCATCGGCCCCGAAATTACGGCCAAGGCGCTAAATCAAAGCGATATTTATGAGGTAGCCCGACCTTTGGTGGTTGGCGACTTTCGGGTTATGGAGGATGCCCTGAAATTTTCCGACGTGAAGTTGTCCCTCAATCCGATCCAGGAAATTCAGGCTGCCCGTTTCGAATATGGAATATTAGATATTTTGGATCTGAACAATATGCCCTTGGATCGTTTGCGCTACAAGCAGGTAACGCCGGAGCAGGGTAAGGCATCCTTTGAATATGTGGCTAAAAACATCGAACTTGCCTTGAATGGCGCGATCGACGGCACCGTGACAGGGCCGATCAATAAGGCTGCAATTCATGCTGCCGGTCATCATTTTGCCGGACACACCGAGATATATGCCACTCTGACTAATACCCGGGATTATTGCATGATGCTCACTCACGGCGGTTTCAGAGTTACCCATGTTTCCACGCACGTCAGCCTCAGGGAAGCCTGTGACCGTGTCAAAAAAGAGCGGATTCTCAGGGTGATCGACTTAACCCATGAAGCCTTAATAAAAATGGATGTTTCCGAGCCCAAAATAGCTGTTGCAGGCCTTAACCCCCATTGTGGAGAAGAGGGATTGTTCGGCCATGAGGACGATGAAGAAATTCGTCCGGCGGTTGAACATGCCGCTGCTGAAGGCAAACATGTGGAAGGTCCGATTCCGGCTGATACGGTGTTTTCAAAAATGAGAGGAGGCATGTATGATGCCGTGGTGGTGATGTATCATGATCAGGGTCACATTCCCACGAAATTGATGGGCTTTCAATATGATGAAAAAACAGGCCAGTGGGGCGAAATGTCCGGGGTGAACGTAACGCTGGGATTGCCGATCGTCAGAACTTCGGTAGACCATGGAACCGCATTCGGCAAAGCAGGCGAGGGCAGGGCCAATCCACAGTCGATGATCGAGGCCATCAAACTTGCGGCACTGCTGGCGAAAAAATCATAGCACTCATACTTTAACCGCTGTCACACAATCACCTTTAGGTTTCAGGAGTCAGGTTTCAGGTGTCAGCAGATCGATTGCGTTCCGGATTTCGTTTTTGGTTTTTAAGTTTCCGCATTCCGCATTCCGAAATCCGAATTCGAAAGATCCTGACACCTGACACCCGACACCTGAAACCAGAAAGATATTTGAAACCAAGATAGCGAAACAAAAACGGGATAAAAGTTAAGTTTCTATGGTAATGGAGGGTGAATGCCGTGAACACGATCGAAAAAATGGCTTTCGGCGATACCGGGCATATGAGTACGCGGGTGATTTTCGGATCGGCCTGTTTAAGACGCGCCGGCCAGCATGAAGCCGACGAAGTACTCGAAATTTTGCTTGAATTCGGTATCAATCATATTGATACGGCGCCTTTATACGGTGATGCAGAGCTTAGAATCGGTCCCTGGATGAAGCATCACCGGGACCAATTTTTTCTGGCCACCAAGACGGACAAAAGGACGTATCAGGATGCCCGCGAGCAGTTCCTTCGTTCTCTTGATAGGCTTCAGGTTGATCGTGTGGATCTATTGCAGATGCATAATCTTACCGATGTCGTATTTCGAGAAACCGTCATGGGCCCCGGCGGGGCATTGGAGTTTCTTGTTGAAATTAAAGAAAAGGGATTGGCTCGATTTATTGGAATTACCGGCCATGGGATCCTGGCCCCGAAAATGCACCTTCAAAGTCTCGATCGATTTGCTTTTGACAGCGTTCTTTTGCCATGTAACTATCTGCTCATGCAAAACCCCGATTACGCCAGGGATTTTAAAAATCTCATTTCGTATTGCGCTGAACGCAATATTGCGGTGCAGACCATAAAATCGATCGCGCGCGGCTTATGGGGAAACAAACCTCGCAGTCATGTCACCTGGTATGAGCCCTTGACGGATGATGAATCCATCTCTAAATCGGTACACTGGGTGCTTGGAAAGGCCGGCATTTTCCTCATTGCAGTGGGCGATATTCAGGAACTGCCAAAGTTTCTAACAGCTGCAGCCAATTATCAATCGCCGCCTTCGGATGAGGAGATGAGATCAATGGTTCAGAGGGAAAATGTAACCTCTCTGTTCGATTAAATTTTTTTCTAAAACCAGGTTTGCGGGTGTCAGGATCTCTAGAATGCGGATTTCGGAATGCGGAATGCGGAAACTATAAAAACAAACACGAATTCCGGAACGCAAATGATTTACAGACATCTGACACCTGACACCTGAAACCAATAGAATGAAGAGATTTAGTACCTGGATTTTTTTGAAAGGAAAAATACATCATGATTGAAAAGAAATTGAATTACCAGACCATCACCGAAATTGCGGAAAGTATCCGGAAGGGCGAGGTTTCTTCCGTGCAGCTGGTGGAGCATTGCTTTTCTCGAATTGAGACATTGGATCAAAAACTAAATGCCTTCCATCTGGTGTGCAAAGAAAGCGCGATGGAACAGGCTCGTGCGGCTGACCGGGCATTGCAGGATGGAAATGACCTGGGCATGCTGCACGGTATCCCCTATGCAGCCAAAGATTTATTTGATGTCAAGGGGCTGCCCACGGCGGCCGGCTTAAGTTTACTGGATAAAAGTATTGCGGCAGCGGATGCCAATTCGATCCACAGCCTTTCCAAAGCCGGGATGGTCCTGATCGGCAAAACCAATACGGTTCAGTTTGCCTTCAGTGGCGTCGGGATTAATCACGATCACGGAACTCCTCACAATCCATGGAGCCGGGAGCATGTTCTGCCGGGTGGTTCCAGCAGCGGCTCCGGTGTTGCGGTGGCTGCCGGAATGGTGCCCATGGCCCTGGGGACGGATACCGGAGGATCGGTTCGGGTACCGTCTTCTTTGTGCGGTACATCGGGATTGAAGACAACGGTGGGACGAATCAGTCGGGCCGGCGTGTATCCGTTAAGCTGGACGCTGGATTCGGTTGGCATGTTGACACACACAGTGGAAGATGCCGCCTTAATTTATCAATGTTTACAGGGGGCAGACGTTAACGATGAGATTACACTGGGTCTGGCGCCGCAGGATGTGCTGTTAAAATTAAAAGAAGGCATATCCGGAATGCGATTGGCCTTTGCGGAGTCGGTATTTTTCGAAGATGTTCATCCTGAAGTTGAAAAGGCTGTACGTGGTTGCGGAAAGGTGTTCGAAGATTTGGGCGCTAAAGTCAGCAGCATCGAATTTCCGGAAGCACAGGAGGCCCTGCAGGTAAATCCCGGCATTATGATTATCGCGGCGGAAGGTTATTTGCTCAACAAAAAATGGTTGGAAGAGCACTTTGATGAACTAGATCCGGTGGTGGGAAAACGAATGATCCTTGGCAAAGAGGTCACTGCCGGCGAATATTTGCAAACCTGCCACACGATCAGGTCATTAAGGTCAAAAGCCGGTAATGCCTTGGAGAATATCGATTTGCTGCTGGTTCCCACGACCCCGGTATCGGCCCAGCCGGTGGCCGAAGTGGACACAACGCTGGAAAACTATCTGGAACAAAACGCGCGCTATCTGCGCCACACCTGTATCGGTAATGTTCTGAATTTGTGCGGTTTGAGCATCCCGTGCGGTTTCACAAAAGATGGATTGCCCATCGGGTTGATGATTTATGGCAAACCGTTTCAGGAAGGTGTGGTGCTGCGTGCCGGTTACGCCTTCCAACAGGCCACTGACTGGCATCAGAAGGAACCGAACCTTTCATGGATAACAGAAATGTGACTTTTGCTTCATTAACTAAATTAAGCTGTTTCGACGCGCTCACTTGGTTGGAAGACGGTCCGGAAATCCGAAAGCTCGAAACTCGAAATTCGAAACAATTTCAAATAACGAAATTCAATCGGAAAAAATACGAATCAGAAAATAAAAAGGAAAAATTTAGTATTGTTTTGAATTTTTGTAATTTGATATTCGGATTTTTTTCGGATTTCGATATTCGGATTTCGGATTTTATTGATGGAACTGATAAAAATATCATTATAATAAAAAGAATAGTTGAGCATTTTAGGAGAAAAGAATTATGAAAATTGATTTATCGAATAAAGTTGCCGTTATCACCGGTGGCACCACCGGTATCGGATTGAGCATCGCCGAAGCTTTCGCCCGGGCAGGGGCTAGGATTGCCATCTGCAGCAGCAAGCAGGCCAATGTCGACAATGCATTAAAGCTTCTCAAAGCCAAAGAAATCAGCGCCTATGGACAGGCCGTTGATGTGTCCGTCCGGTCGAGTATTTTCTCTTTTGCCGACAGCGTTGAGGAAAAATTCGGCGGCATCGATATCTGGGTCAGCAACGCCGCTATTTATACGCCCAAAAAGCTGATCGACACCCCGGAAGATGTATGGCAGCGGATAATGGATATCAATGTCAAGTCGGTGTATTACGGCGGTTTAATTGCCGCCGATAAAATAAGAAAGCGCGGTGGGGGCGTTCTTTTTAATGCGGCTTCCTTTGCATCGTTAATGCCGTCGATCGGCACCGGCGCGTATGCGACTTCTAAGGCAGCCATTTACAGCATGACCAAGACCCTTGGGGCGGAGCTGGCCCCTTATAATATCCGGGTGGTTGGCTACGTTCCCGGGATGATTAAAACCGGGATGACGGAATCGTTGATTCAGGCAAAAGGCAAGGAGCTCGCGAGTCAAGTGGCGTTGCAGCGATTGGGTGAGGTTGAGGATATCTCAAACGTAATTTTATTTTTAGCCTCCGATTATGCTGCCTACATTACGGGAACGTGCGTCGAAATATCCGGCGGAAAGTTTTGCGTTCAGAATCCTCAGGATGCCTGGGTCTAGAAGAATTTTAAGTGATCTAAAATTAAAAGTGATCTAATCCGCCAGAAGTACGGCGGATAAAAGTGACTAATCCGCCAAAAAGAAAGGCGGACAAGAGTTAAGGTATTCTATCGATTTTTGTACAGATGACAGCCTGTTAGTGCTTCATTAATTTTAAATATTCAAAATTTTGCATATTATTTATGAGCTATCACAGTTTTTTGCTTAGGATTAATTTTGTATCTATGTTGGAGATATTTGTAATGTTCAAGCTCAGCTGCGTTTTGGCACAGCCAAAACGTCCTCGGCAGCTCGTTGTTAGCCATTTGCTAAGAATCCTTCATGAAAAATGATAGTTCCTTGTGGAACCTTTTCATTGAAGGGCAAGGCCAGGAAGACTTCTTGGGGCACTCCATCATGAATTAATTCCGGATAATTCTTAAAACCAAATCGTTTGTAATAATTTGGATCCCCTACAAGAGCGCAACCTTTGCCACCCATATCTTTTAACAAAGATAAACCTTCATTGATAAGGGATTTCCCGATGCCCTGTTTCTGATAATCTGGCAATACAGAGACCGGACCCAGACCGTACCAGTCTTTTGTGCCGTCAGAAATTATTACAGGTGAAAAAGCAATATGTCCGGCAACACGCCCATCAATTTCCGCTACTAAAGAGATGGTAAGTGCATTTGCATCACGTAATGCATTTATTATGAATTGTTCTGTGTGATTGCTGATTGGGTGATTCTTGAAGGCTGCAATTGTGACTTCAGTAATTGCCTCAATATCCGCAACCGTCTCTTTTCTTAGGATCATTTTAACTCCGATTTGTTGGGATTATTCCTTCTAGAGATACATTGAGAATACAAGCATTTTTGCAGTTTTACAGTATAAACCTAATATCAGATTTAAAACTAATCCCCCAATGCCACAATGCATTGATTGGCATGTTTTTATTCATCCTTCTTCTTATGGGCTATTCAGGGTTTCTGATTTCTCAACCCTTAATTGCCACATTGCTTCCCCCGGATATAAACCATAGATCAATTTTCGTGACCCGCCGGTTGGATTTTGATTGGTATCGCCTTTGTTATATATGGGGAAAATTCTTACAAGCTTTTGATTTTCTATCTTGAATGTATCGTGCCCCATATATCCCTCGAAATTCCTGTCCCCTTCCTGAATTTCAGGAAAATTTATCATTGACAGGCTTTTGTCTTTATTCGAAGCAAACCCCAACACTTTGCCGTAACTACCAGAGCCAACGGAAGTCGTGATGATGTAAATTTCATCAAAACCGTTACCGTCGAGGTCGGCTACGAATACATCTGAAATCGGATCCCTGTCTTCATATATTTCCGGATAATTGTGTTCAAAGTCCTTGGTGCTAATTTCGATAGTGTTCAGACTCTGAGCGACTGGGTGTGTTACCGATATTATGATCGTTTTACCGGTCTTTGTCTTATACTCATTGGAAGTATCGGATGAGCTATCCTTAGACTCCTCCGGGCTGACTTGGATATCTGGACCCGCCACCTTCTTTGATGCCTCGCCGCAGCTCCACAACAACAATAGAGTGATAAAGAAAATGAAGATAATCAGTACATGTTTCGTTTTCATAGCTCATCTCCATTTCTCAATTTCGGATTGCGAAGTACGAATTATTTACAATACGGGACTCTGGTTCATCAGATTTTCGCAGTTGTATAAAAAAATATGCCATATCTAATAGTCTGGTTGCGGTCTTTAAACTTTGAAATATTGAGAAACTAACGAATATCAAATTAACCAAGAATTTTTTCAGATAGAATCTGGATACATTAATCATACTTGTGAATCAATTGGCATTTTAAATGTTGTAAACTAAGGCATCATCAATGAATGCTGAGTGCTCCAGTAACCCGACTGAATATTATATCAGGAAAGGCAATCAATTGGGGCTTGCTTAAAATTAAGGATATCGTGCCTGTATCGAATCTTTGAAGGTGGACCAAAAATTTGGGATTAGCGAACGGAAGGTGAACTTTTTCAAAAGGTTGGGCTTATAGCCGTTATCACACCTTTCGCTAATTTGGCGATTACGCACACCTAATATACAATCGTCGATAAAAATTTAGATAAAGCCGTTAGACAAGCCGTTACGGAGCCACAAAATACTCCCCTACTGCCAACGTCCAAATATCGCCTGCGCCCCTGTGATCCAGTTCTGCGTAAGTGCCGTGATGCACGTTGTGAAGTGTGCCGCCAGTAGTCAAAACGTGTAAAGGTCAATCAGTATAGCCTGATTGCCTTGTTAGTAACGCACTCTGCCGCGTCTAACTCCCCCTCCTCGTCTATCTCACTCTCCTCCTTTATCTCTACCTCGACGGTCGTCAGCGTGAGGCCGAGCCTCATTGACTGTAATCGTTCTTCAAGGCCTTCCCATTTAATACTTCGATTGCAGACTAAGCCTCAACTTGAACGGGCATTTCCAAGAATCCAAAGCCTTTTGATCGATCACTTTGTTCATCCTTGATAACAGTTGCTGACGCGATCTGCCCGAATGCCTCAAAAGACTGGCGCAAATCACTTTTGGTGACATTGTGTGAGAGGTTGTCAATGAAAATGTTCATTTTAATCCCCCTTTTTTAAAACCTAAATCTTGATACCTTTTAATACCTGTAATACATGCCAAAATCGCAGTTTGCGGTTTTATAGGGATTATCGCAGACACGTATATCTCAAGGTTTTCAGTGCTGTCAAAAGCTGAGAGATATAGGATCAGATCTCTCAACCACCAAGCATGCAAAGGTGAGCCCCAAAAAGATGTTTTTAAAAACAAAGGTTTCTTTATAAAATCTGTAATTCTTTAATAATTCATGTTTCATTCCGCTTTGAAATATCATCTAATTTTCAAGACCATCTTTTTTACAGGCCATTTTTCTATCATGATTCTAACCACCCTGTTTTTTAGCTCCTTTAAAATAATAGCTTTACTTCATTGACTTTTCATAATTCATGCGTACTCTAAGATTGTAAATTAAGTGCCACACCAACTTCAGCATCTATAAAATAAACCATGGGATGGCTTAGAGCCTCCAAAGGTTATACTTTAAAAAAGGGAGTTTGGCATGTGGCACTTAACAGGTTTCTTGGGTGTGCGTGCATCTTTTCTGATGGATTTTAACGGCACCTTTGAATTTCACCCATCTTTTAACCCCCAATAAGGGCTTTCCCGTGAAGAAACTACTCAAAATTCCTTACCTATGCTTCCAAATATGATTGCGATGTTCTGTTGGCAGGTGGCGACCCTTCATTTCTCTATTGGATACTACCACGATCATCTTACCGCATCTTTTAACCTTAACCAATTAGAGCCGTTCACCAAGACAGAGTTAACTCTATTTCACCTTTTACATAGGAGGATGTTTCTTTGAGGAAAATACTCAAATGTTGCCTGCGTTGCTTCTGATAGAATGAATGTGATCTGTCGGGAGCTTCACATGCTATTTGGTTCATATACATAATAAATTAAAATGGGGGGTATCAAATGAAACCAGAAACTGCAGGGAAGATTAAGTTTGGAGTTTGGGGTCTTATTTGCGGGGCAATCATCACAATTATCATCGGCTTTGCGTGGGGGGGGTGGAAAACCTTCAGCACTACCCAAAAGATGAGCGAACAGGCGGTCTTGGCGAGTCAGGCGGCGATCTGCGTTGCCCAATTTATGAAGGACCCGAACCATGAAGAGAAATTTAAAGAATTTAAGGAATTAAGTACCTATCAGAGAGCTGATTTCATTGGAAAAGGGGGCTGGGATATAATGCCCGGGCAAGAAAAGGCTGGCTATCTTGTAGCGCGTGCATGCGCCGATGGGCTTGAACTTCTTATCAAAGAATGAGATTAATGATATAGCGGTTAAAGGTGATTCATAATTATTTTATGTGGGTCACCTTTTTTTGCAGATGAGCTTCTTTCAGAGATCCGCGTTACCTACCAAGCCCACCGGCCCTTAATTAATGCCTACCCGCACCTTACCGACTGAGGCAGAGTTCAAAACATCTATCGCCATCAGAAGATACTGTTCGGTTTCCGCATCGCTAATTTCACTCTTCGACTTTCCATACTCAATCCAATAGGATCTGATTGCTTGAACCTGCCATCAGTTTATGGCTGCTTGCCGAAATGCTCTGAACCTTATATCAGAATCAATGTAACGTTTTCAATCGCCTGCGCTAAATTTTATAAAATAAGGCAGTTACCGGGTTGCTTGCCAGCCCTTGAATAATTTGAAATCCCCTTAAAAATTACAAATACAGACTTGATATTCATAATCTCCAATATGATTTAAACGGTAAATCATCATCGAATCCTATAATTTCATTGATTTTTTAAACAAAAAAGCCAATGATTGCGCAAAAAGATGGTCCGGGTGCATTGCAGAATTTCCAGGGACACTCCAATCATTAAGCCAGCATTGAAGAAAATATGAACCATATCTATCGGTGAGAGCACACCATGCGACTCTATCTGATCAACCCCTCCAACCCGCTGGCAAGCATTCTCAAAGTCAAGGAGAGCCGTTGGAACCGTTTTCGTGTGTGGAAACCGCTCAGCCTTATGGTTCTCGCGGGCCTGACCCCACCGGAGTGGGAAATTACAATCACAGACGAGAACCTCGGCACACCGGACTATCCGGCCATGCCTCGACCCAACCTGGTGGGCATTACCGCTTTCACCTCTCAGGCGACCCGCGCCTATGAAATATCCTCTTACTTCCGGCGTCATGGTGTGCCCGTCGTCATGGGCGGCATTCACGCAACTATGTGTATAGACGAGGTCCTGGAGCGGGTGGACTCGGTTGTTACCGGTGAAGCCGAGAGCATCTGGCTGCAGGTTCTGGAGGATGCACGGAATGGCAGCCTGAAGCGCCGGTATGACGGAGGGCTCGCCGAGATAAAGGGTGTCCCGTTCGCCCGGCATGATTTGCTGGCTTCGGGATATGCCTGCGGGGCCATTCAGACCACCCGCGGCTGTCCATTGAACTGCAGCTTTTGCAGCGTGACGGCGTTCAACGGAGCCCACTACCGGCAGCGCCCCATTGCGGATGTCGTAAGGGAATTCCAGTCGATCCGTGAGAAGCATGTTCTGGTGGTGGACGACAACCTCATCGGCACGCGCCGTGAACACATCGCTCGCGCCAAGGACCTGTTCCGTGCCATGGCACAGGCAAACCTGCGAAAGCAATGGGTTGCCCAGGCCAGCATCAACTTCGCCGATGACGAAGAGCTTTTGGCGTTGGCTGCGAAGGCCGGGTGCATAGGCGTGTTTATCGGCTTTGAAACCCCCACACCGGAAGGACTGCGGGAGCTCGGCAAGAAATTCAACCACCTGAAGGGCCGGGACTTTTGCGCCTCTGTGCAGCGCATCCAGCGGCACAACATATTGGTCGCGGGTTCCTTTATCATTGGTCTGGACATAGACGAGCCGGGCATCGGCAAACGTATCGCCGAGGTGGCCAGCCAATACGGCGTGGACAATCTCAACGCGCTGTTTCTGACTCCCTTACCCGGCACGCGCCTGTGGGACCAGATGAAATCAGAGGGCCGCATTGCCCTCGATA
>JASFPE010000156.1:0-10507 GCA_050116155.1 Desulfobacterales bacterium | reverse complement strand
TGAGGGGCGATTGTTTAAAATCAAAAAAGGTGAGGTCTTTATTGCCCGCGAATCCGAAAATATGAATACGCCACTGCTGAGCTTGCAAGAGGGTGATTATTTCGGCAACATCCCCTTTATCGATATGGGGCATGAGCCGCATTCTGCCAGTGTCTATGCATCTCCCGGTCTTAAGTTAAGCGCGGTAGATTCCCAAACACTTCAAGAGGAACACGATAAGATATCTTCAACACTAAAAAATATTATCCAGCACCTGGCCACCTGTATATCCGTAACGACGCTGGTGGCCAGCAATTACCATAAGAGAGTTGCTAACTAGAACACGTCATCATTTAAATTATTTTCAGAACCATTAAGTGAAACCCATGCCAATCGAAGAAAAAAGAAAACACGCGAGAATCAATTCACTGAATCTGTCTTATATTTGCCTCGACGAACAAAACACAAAGGTCAAACAGGGAATGGGAAGAACATTGAATGTTTCCGAATCCGGTATTCTCTTGGAAACAAATTTTCCAATTGATTCCAAACATGTCGTGTTATTGACCATCGGGCTGGAAGAAGATATTGTCGATATCAAGGGCAGGGCCGTTCATTCCAAAACAAATGCCCAGGGATTGTATGAGGTGGGAATCCAGTTTATGGATACTGATAATAAGGCAAATAAAACATTGAAAAAATTTATACGCGCGGTTGACAAAACAAACGAATGAGGATTATTTGCGATGAATTTGCCAATTAAAGAAACCGATTTTTCAGAACTGAAGTTATTAAAGCGGGGTAAGGTCAGAGATATGTATGACCTTGGTGATAGTCTCTTAATGATCGCAACCGATCGGCTTTCCGCATTCGACGTGGTTATGCCGGATCCCATTCCCGATAAAGGCATCATCCTGACTCAAATTTCTCTGTTTTGGTTTGAGATGATTCAGTCGCTGGTAGCCAATCATGTCATTGTCAGCAATGTGGATGACTTTCCTTCGAATTGTCAGCCTTACGCGGATGTTTTGCGTGGCAGAAGCATCGTGATCAAAAAAGCCGAACCGCTTCCGGTAGAATGTGTCGTCAGGGGCTATATATCCGGCTCGGGATGGAAATCCTATCAAGAAACCGGAAGTATCTGTGGTATTCGATTACCTGAAGGTTTGCAAGAATCCGACAGGCTACCGGAACCCATTTTCACACCCGCAACCAAGGCAGAGATCGGTGACCATGATATCAATATTGATTTTGCGGAAATGACCAACATCATCGGTTCCGAACTGGCCCAAAAACTAAAAACACTTAGCCTTGAAATTTATCAAAAAGGTTCGGAATTTGCCGCTGAACGAGGCATTATCATTGCAGATACTAAATTTGAATTTGGTAAAACCGATGATGATGTGATTTTGATTGATGAAGTTCTCACCCCTGATTCTTCACGATTTTGGCCTCAGGAAACGTATTTACCTGGTGGGGCCCAAAAAAGCTATGACAAACAGTATGTTAGAGATTACCTGCTCACATTAGACTGGGATAAAACACCGCCAGGACCATCATTGCCGGATGATGTGATTCAAAAAACGCGCCAGAAATATCTGGATGCATTAACCCAGCTCACCGGCAGTAGCTTCGGTTTGTAAGCATCTACGCGCTCATCGTCAATTAAACGTGTCGGAATTTCGATAATATATTGAAATCATGCGGTTGTACTCAATATGCCATCATTCCATTGTTCCATTATTCCAATTGTGAGCGAAGCGAACAAAGTTCTTTCAGATTGAACGATACTCAAAATATCAAACTTTCTGCTGTTGCGGTTGAAGATAACACCTATCGTATTACCACCAGCTCGAAAATAGATGACCTTGTCGCATCGATTCGCCAGATCGGTTTAATCCATCCGCCTATTGTCAAACAATCCCCTTCGGGATATCTTATTATTAGTGGTTTTCGACGCATTGCTGCATGCGACTATCTGGGCTGGAAGGAGTTTGCGGCCCAGATATTGGATGCGGATTTCGACGTTGCCCAATGTATATACTTAGCGATCGTCGAAAATGCGCTGCAAAGACCACTGAATCTGATTGAAATATTTCGATGCATCAGTTTGCTTTCCTCTATAATAACGGATGAAAGAATTTTGACTGAAACGGCATCAAAACTGGGGCTACCCAGCGATCCCGGGTTGATTCGCAAAATAAAAAAAATAGGTGATCTTGACACATCAATCCAAGAGGGTATCCTTACAAATACGATCTCCTTGGCGATGGTCACAGAGCTTGCTAAACTCGAACCCAATGCTGGAGTAGCGCTGACCAAGGTTTATGCCCGATTGAAAATAGGACTGAACAGACAACGGGAATTCATGATGCTGTTAGATGAAATTGCCCACCGGGAAAATAGCACCATCGCGAATCTGTTGAATGAAGGCGTCATCCAGCAGGTTTTAGATGACCACAATCTTGATCGCGCCCAAAAGCGACGGCAAATTCAGGCGTACCTCAGGCAACGACGATTTCCGGCTATATCCCGGATGAAAAATGAATTCAACAAACAAATCAAAAAATTGCAGCTTGGCAACCAAATATCCCTCACACCCCCCAAAGATTTCGAAGGTTCAAACTATACACTGAAATTGACTTTTTCGAGCCTATCAGAGTTTGAGGAGCTTCAAAGCAGACTCGACCGAATCATCCAGAGTAAGGGCTTATCTAAATTCTTAACCAAGTAGCCTTTAATGACTTTGAAGGCTGGGAAAAACCGTTGTGACGATCACCAAACTTTACATTGACCGGAAAATTAAAGATTTTCCAGAAAGTGTGTCCATTCAATCCCGTCTTAATTTGTCTGCCGAAGTTGTTAACCACTTTCAGCAAGTATATAATGATATTTTATCTGCCAAGGATCCGATATTAAAAGGAAAACAAACGCTTTGCCTTACCCGCAACAAAGGGGCATTCGTAAAGAAATGTCCCGGCACACGCTGTTATACCTGTTGTGATTATCAAATATTGCATATCGGCACCTTTTGTCATTTGGACTGCACCTATTGTATTCTGCAGTCTTATTTTCATCCGCCTGTACTTCAATATTTCGTCAATCACCAAAATTTACGAATAGAGTTGGAGGATCTTTTTTCCAGGCATAGGATTACACGAATCGGTACCGGAGAATTTACCGACAGCATGATCTGGGAATTGTGGACCAATTTGGCAAGTTTTCTCGTACCCATTTTTTCGGATCAACAATACTGCGTACTGGAATTGAAAACCAAAACAACCGCCATTGAAGGGTTGAAATCCCTACCGCATAACCGCAAAACCATTGCTGCCTGGTCGCTGAACACCGATCAAGTGATTCGCCAAGAGGAAGGCTCCACGGCATCATTAACGGCGCGGTTCAAGGCAGCGGTCAAGTGTGCATCATGGGGCTATCCGCTGGCTTTTCATTTTGATCCCATGATCATTTACGAGGGATGTGAAACTGAATACAGAAAGGTCGTTCAGCAATTATTTGCGGTGGTGAACCCTGCGGATATCGTCTGGATCAGTCTCGGTACCCTGCGGTTTATGCCGACACTTAAAAAAATTATTCAGAACCGTTTTCCGGAATCCAAGATCATCTACGGTGAATTTATCACCGGTTTGGATGGGAAAATGCGCTATTTCAAACCGTTGCGAATTGACCTGTACCGACGCATGGTTTCATGGATCCGGGAGCTTGCCCCCCATGTATGTATCTATCTGTGTATGGAAGATAACGATGTTTGGCAGCAATCTTTGGGGTTTATTCCTGGTGATCGGGGTGGCCTGCCGAGAATGCTGGATGAACGAGCGATTCAGTGCTGCAATCTTAATCCTGAAGGGCTGATGTAGACCTTTCAATTGAATATTGTCGATTGAAGATTGAATATTTAAAGACGCTCCCGGCGGATCATTTATAAAATGACGGAGCGACGCGACATCCATAAATCTTCAATCTTCAATATTAAATAGCCTATTCCGGTAATAAGCATTCCCGCCGCTTTCATCTGCCAAGCTGCCCATTTGCAAAAAAAATAAGTATGCGAAACAGGATTGTCTTTTCGAAAAAATGGGATGCATTTTGGACCGGGTACGCGCCAGCAAAGAAGTGTGTCACTCAGTGGTGGGGGATTAGGGATTGGTGAATTCAGAAATTTAAGAATTGAAGGAGTCAGGGATTATGAATTATAAGAAATTTGAAGAATTGCCATGTTGGATCAAAGCAAGGGAGTTATGTCAATCAGTTTACGAAGTCATTTATTTGCCTGCTTTTAGCAAAGATTTCGCCTTGCGGGATCAGATATGGGATGCAGCTGGGTCGGTAATGGATAATATTGCGGAAGGCTTTGACGACGGTTCAACCAAAGGATTTATTAAGTTTTTGGCATCCTCCCAGAGATCATGCAGTGAGATACAATCCCAATTATACCGTGCGAAAGATTGTGGCTACATCAATAATTAATCTTTACTCCTATTGACTTCCTCAACAATTTTTTCAGCGATTTGTGCGGGCACCTCGTCATAATGTGAAAATTCCATGGTATACATTCCGCGCCCGGCTGTCATGGATCTGAGATCCGGGGCATAGGTCAGAAACTCCGCCAACGGCACCTGGGCGTTAATTACCTGATTTTTACCGGCACTGTCCATACCCAGCACCCGACCGCGCCGACCATTGAGATCACCCATAATATCGCCCATGAATTCATCCGGAGCGGTAATTGTGACTTTCATAACTGGTTCCAGCAGGGTCGGTCCCGCATCCTGGGTAGCTTTTTTGAAAGCCAGTGAGCCGGCAATTTTGAATGCCATCTCCGAGGAGTCCACCTGATGAAAGGAACCGTCATCAAGAGTCACCTTGAAATCCACACAGGGAAAACCGGCCAGCACCCCTTTCTGACAAGACTCAACAATCCCTTTTTCAACGGCCGGAATGTATTGCTTGGGTATTACCCCGCCGACAATCGCATCGACAAATTCAAACCCCTGACCTCTGGGTAACGGTTCGACTTGGATCCAGCAATCTCCATACTGGCCATGGCCACCGGTTTGTTTTTTATGCTTGCCCTGGACCCTGACCTTCTTTTTAATGGTTTCGCGGTAGGGAACTTTTGGAATATTGAGCTGCACCTCGACGTTGAATTTACGTTTGAGCTTGTCGACGATGGTCTCGATATGAATCTGTCCCAATCCGGACAGCAAAATTTCTTTGGTTTCCGATCGTCTATCCAAAGTCAATGATGGGTCTTCTTCCAAAAGCTTGGTCAACGATGAAAATACCTTGTCTTCGTCTCCCTTTGATTTGGCTACGATGGCAAACGATATAAGTGCAGCCAGCGGTTCGGCACATTCATAGATGATTTTATTGCTATCATCACAAAGGGTATCGCCGGTGGTCGTTTCTTTCAATTTTGCCATGGCCACAATATCGCCAGGACCCGCTCCATTTACCGGTTTTTGTTCCTTGCCGGTGATGACCAATAGCTGATTGTATCTTTCTTTTGTTTCCTTGGTCGCGTTATAAAATGTGCCATCGGCACCCAGTGATCCGGATACTACCCTCAGTATCGTGAGACGACCGGCATAGGGATCAGCCACGGTCTTCACCACGAACGCCGAGAAGGGCGCATTCGGATCGGGTTTCCTTTCAACTTCATCTTTAGTCGATGGATCAATGCCGGTTCTGGCTCCGCGGTCAGCGGGTGAGGGTAATGCATCTACAACCAGATCCAACAGCAGATCAATCCCGATATTTTTGGTAGCAGAACCGCACACTACCGGCACAAAGGTTCGTGATAAGGTTCCTTTGCGCAAGGCAGCTTTCAGTTCATCCTCGGTCAGCGTCTCACCTTCCAGGTAGCGTTCCACGAGTTCATCATCGGCTTCGGCAATATTTTCGATTAATTCTTCTGCTTCAGATTCTGCTGATTCCTGCAGTTCTGAAGGAATTTCCCCTTTCTTACCCTTGCCGTCAGTGCCATAGGTGACGGCTTTTGAGTTGATCAAATCGACAACTCCTTCAAAGTCAGCTTCAGCACCGACAGGCAATTGCAGAATAATCGGCTTGGGCTCAAAATTGTCTTTTGCATCTGAAAAGGTACGTTGAAAATCGGCGCGCTCACGGTCCAATTTATTGATGAAGATCACACACGGTTGGTTAAATTCTTTGGCAAACTCCCAGGCCTGTTCGGTTTGAACTTTTACGCCATCAACTGCATCAATGACCACCACGGCCCCATCGGCGGCTTCGAGGCAGCTTTTGGTGTCTGAAAAGAAATTCTGATCACCGGGAGTATCGATCAATGTCACGGTGTGTTTTTTCCAATCAAATTGATGAAATCCACTGCTGATGCTTGCGCAGCGCTTAATTTCTTCGGGCTCGAAATCCATGGCGGTGTTGCCGTCCTCTACACGTCCGAGTCGTTTTGTTATACCGGCATTGAAAAGCATCGCTTCGGCAAGAGATGTTTTTCCGGCACCACCATGGGCAATAAGCGCAATGTTGCGCAGGGTTTCTAACTTTTCGCTCATTTATGCTCCTCTCTTCCTTAATAACTCGCTAAATTAAGAAATTGTAAAACTGAACTTCTAACGGGTAAACTAAAAAAAATCAACCCTATTTTTCAGGGAAATGAAAAATTCACGATTGCCTTTGGGACCTAACAGCGGGGAAGGGAAGACCGATTCGCGGACGAGACCTTTATCGGTAAAAAAACATGTTAGATCTTCGATAACATGGTCATGTTGTACAGGATCGCGCACCACACCGCCTTTGCCGACCAGGCCTTTGCCGACTTCAAACTGCGGTTTGATCAAGGCCAGAATGCGGGTATCCGCATTGTGTTTTAGAAATTGGATAACCGCCGGAACCACAATTTTAAGAGAGATAAAGGAAACATCAATGGTGGCCATATCTATTGGATCGGCAATAGAGTCAGGCGACATCTCACGAATATTTGTGCGCTCGATGACAACTACCCGCGGGTTTTGTCGAAGTTTCCATGCCAGTTGACCGTAGCCGACATCCACAGCATAAACACGTTGAGCCCCGTGACCTAATAGACAGTCGGTAAAACCTCCGGTTGATGCGCCGACGTCCAGGCAGATCAAACCGGAGACATCCAGCTGAAAATACTGCAACGCGGCTTCAAGTTTAAGGCCTCCGCGGCTGACGTAGGGGATATCTTTGTTGCGTAATTCGATGCGGTCATCTTTCCTGATCAACGTCCCCGGCTTGTCAACCGGCTGTTGGTTAATCAGGACATCACCGGCCATTATAATTGCCTGGGCCCGCTGGCGACTCCTAACCAGACCTTTTTCGACAAGGATCTGATCTAATCTGCGTTTTTTTTTTAAATCCAAAGTTGATGATCTCGAAAAGAAAGGCAGAAAGCAAACTTTTTGCGAGTGTATTTTGTATTTGGTTGTTTTGTGTTTAGTGTTTGGTGTTTAGTGTTTTGTATTCTGACATGCTGATATTGGGTCATATATTTTATACCTCATACTAAACACAAAATACGAAACACCAAACACATGATGCATTTAGAGATTGGCCGTTAATCGTTGGGATGAGTTCATCATTCGTTTGGCTGTTTCAACAATGGCAGGTGCGTCGAGGTTGTATTTTGATCTTAACAGGTGTTGAGGTCCGTGCTCGACAAATATGTCCGGTATACCCAGACGCTCCAAATAGTAGTCGCCGATACCAAAATCATTTAATGCTTCCAGAACAGCGCTGCCAAAACCGCCTTGCAAGACATTTTCTTCTACCGTGATAATCCGTGGAATTCTTTCAGCAAGCTCGGAGATAAGCTCCTTATCGATGGGTTTGACAAAACGGCAATTTACGACGGTACTGGTTATTCCCTGCGCCAGCAACAATTCCCGGGCGGTTAACGCTTCCTGAACAGATCGGCCTACGGCCAGAATAAGAATATCGGATCCTTCCGTGAGAATTTCCCCTTTTCCAATGGACAGCCTCTGGAACCCTTCTTCAAGATCGGCGCCCGTGCCTGTTCCCCGCGGGTATCGAAGCGCGATCGGGCCATTGTGATCAATGGCCGTATACAGCATATGGCGCAGTTCATTTTCATCTTTTGGAGCCATCACGACCATGTTGGGTAAACTTCTCAAGTAGGTCAGGTCAAAGAGGCCATGATGCGTAGGACCGTCCTCGCCCACGATGCCCCCGCGATCTATGGCAAAAACCACCGGCAACGACTCAAGGCAAACATCATGCAAAACCTGATCAAATGCGCGTTGCAGAAAGGTAGAGTAGATAGCAACAACAGGCTTCAAACCTTCCGTTGCGAGCCCTGCGGCGAATGTGACCCCGTGTTGTTCGGCAATACCCACATCGAAAAAGCGTTCCGGAAAGATTTGTGAAAATTCCGACAATCCCGTGCCCTCCGGCATGGCAGCCGTAACCGCGATGATGTTTTCGTCTTCGGTTGCCAACTTTATCATGGTTTCCCCGAACACCTGGGTGTATGAGGGGGCTGACAGTTTTTTGTCCAGGCAATTGCCGGTTTCGACTTCGAAGCTTCCACATCCATGGAAATAAACTGGATTTTCTTCCGCCGGTGGATATCCCTTGCCTTTGGTGGTACTGACGTGCAAAAGCACTGGTTTTTCTACATAACTGATATTGTTTAAAATATCTATTAAATGATTTAAGTTGTGTCCATTTATGGGCCCATAATACTCGAAATTAAAGGCCTCAAACAGCATCCCGGGGGTTACAAAGGCCTTCATGGATTCTTCGGTACGTTTGGCCAATTGGTAAAGATCGTCACCGAATTTGGGCAGCGATTTGATGAATTCGCCGAGTTCCCGTTTAAAACTCCGCAATCTCTTCGCAGAAAATGCACGGCTTAGAAACGAGGAAAGGGCACCGACATTTCGCGAAATGGACATATCATTGTCGTTCAAGATGACGATAATGTTCTTATCCTTATGGGTGTAGCCGGCCTGGTTAAGGCCTTCATACGCCAATCCTGCTGTCATCGATCCGTCACCGATTACGGCAATCACCTTGGCTTCTTCCTTTTTAACATCCTTGGCACAGGCAATGCCCAAGCCGGCCGAGATCGACGTGCTGCTATGACCTGTGGTAAAGGCATCATACGGGCTTTCGCTGTAACGCGTGAAACCGGATAGTCCCTTGTGTTGACGGAGTGTATTAAATTGCTGGCGCCGGCCGGTTAGAATCTTATGCGCGTAGGCCTGATGACCGACATCCCAAATCAATTTGTCATTGGGCAGATCAAATACGTAATGGATAGCGATGGCCAGTTCCACGGCGCCGAGGCTCGATGCAAGATGTCCGCCACTATGAGACACGACCTCCACAATCGCTTCTCGAATTTCAGATGCAAGCTGCGGGAGTTCATCCCGGGAAAGCTGCTTTAAATCAGCGGGTGAATTAATCTTTTCCAGAAGGCTCAATGGTTTATGACTCCTTTAGATAGAATACATCAACTTTAGGCATTTTAGGCACTTTAGGCACTTTTAACTTTTTTTTAGTGCCGACGTTCTATGACATAGTTGGCAATCGCCCGCAATGGATCAGATCTATTATCAAATAATTTGATTGTGTGCAATGCTTTGCTGACTAAATCTCTGGCAAGTTTCTTGGATTCTTCGAGGCCGAGAACAGAAGGGTAGGTACTTTTATCCCGTAGGTGATCCGTACCAACGGCTTTACCCATCAGCTCTGGATCGCCCTCTACATTGAGAATATCATCGGCGACCTGAAATGCAAGTCCGATATTTTTAGCATACTGTTCAAGGGCCTCAATTTGATCGTGGCTTCCGCCGCCGATGACGGCGCCACTGCATAAGGACGCCTCAATTAGGGCTCCGGTTTTTAATCGGTGCATGGATTCAAGTTCGATGTGAGATAATCGATGGCCCTCCAAAGAAATATCCAGCATCTGACCCTGGATCATGCCATGAAATCCGGCTGCGCTAGAAATCAAATGAATGATCTCCAACCATTTTGGACCATGAGATGGTTTGAAATTCTGGGCGGATGAAAGGATCTGAAATGCCAGCGTTAGAAGGGCGTCCCCGGCAAGAATGGCAGTGGCTTCGTCAAAGGCAACATGGCAGGTGGGTATGCCCCTGCGCAATTCATCGTTGTCCATGGCCGGCAAATCGTCGTGAATGAGAGAATAGGTATGGATCATCTCCAGTGCACCTGCGACGGGCAATGCGTCGGCTGCATTTCCACCAACGGCTTCTGCCGCAGCCAGACACAAAATAGGCCGCAATCGCTTGCCACCGGCCATTAAGGAGTGTTTCATGGCTTTAACAATCTGAAGGGAATCATCGACATCCTCAAAGACCGATTCCAGATATTGGTTTACCAGATTGTTTTTTTTAGCAATATAAGAACTTAGGTCGAACATAAGTCAATTTTAAGAATTTCAGGTGTCGGGTGTCAGGTGTTAGGGCAAATAATTTGGTAACGTTCAAAAGTGTTGGCACGGACAAATTTT
>JASFPE010000155.1:0-10671 GCA_050116155.1 Desulfobacterales bacterium | reverse complement strand
ACACTGCCAAGGTCACCGGTTTTCTGGGAGGCCGCCGAAAGCCAACACCGCTTTCCGATGAAGAAGCAGCTCGAATTTTGAATCGCATGGAAGCTGGTAAATTGAAACCCCAGCCGAAATATTTTTTCGAGTCCGGAGACGAAATTCGCGTTATTGATGGCCCATTTACCAACTTCAATGGAACTGTTCAGGAAGTCAACCCGGAAAAAGGCAAAATTAAGGTTCTGGTAAGTATCTTCGGCCGTTCGACGCCGGTCGAATTAGAGTTTGTGCAAGTTCAGAAGCTATAGGAGTTTATTACAAAAATGGCAAAAAAGGTATTAGCGCTAATTAAATTGCAGGTTGAGGCTGGCAAAGCAAACCCATCACCCCCAATTGGTCCTGCCCTTGGGCAGCATGGTGTCAACATAATGGATTTTTGTAAAGCCTTTAACGCTAAAACAGCCAATGACGAAGGGATGATAATCCCGGTGGTCATAACTGTCTACCAGGATAGATCATTCACGTTCATCACCAAGACACCACCGGCTGCCATTCTGCTAAAGAAAGCAGCTAAAATAGCCAAAGGTGCCCAGGATCCAAAACGAGAGCAGGTCGGAACAGTTACACGCCAACAGGTAGAAGAGATTGCCAAGCTAAAGATGGTAGATCTAAACGCCTATGATTTGGATGCGGCCTGTAAGATTATTGAGGGTACGGCTCGAAGTATGGGAATCGAAGTAAATTAAAAAATAAGTTGCGCGTTTCGGGTTACGCGTTTCGAGTTAGGGTATTTTTACCGCGGAACTCGCAACACAAAACGCGTACCTCGCAATACGAACGAAGGAGATACATAAAAAAATGCCAAAACGGGGTAAGAAATATAACGAATCAAAAACGCGGTTAAATTCGGAATCAGCAGCCAGTTTTTCTGATGCCGTGCAAAAGACGATAGATTCATCGTATGCAAAATTCGATGAAACCATTGATATTGCTGTTCGTCTGGGCGTTGACCCTCGTCACGCGGATCAGATGGTCCGAGGCAGTGTTGTGCTTCCAAACGGCCTTGGAAAGGAAGTTAAGGTTCTCGTATTCGCCAAAGGGGAAAAAGAGAAAGAAGCCCAAGATGCAGGCGCCGATTTTGTTGGCAATGAGGATCTTATCGAGAAAATTAAGGGAGGCTGGTTCGGTTTCGATAAGGCAGTCGCAACACCGGATATGATGGGCTCTGTTGGAAAGATTGGAAAAATTCTTGGCCCCCGAGGACTTATGCCCAATGCCAAGACGGGTACAGTAACCTTTGATATTGCTCGGGCTGTAAACGAGCTCAAAGCTGGAAAAATAGATTTCAGGGTTGAAAAAGCCGGAATCGTGCATGCACCGATGGGGAAAGTCTCATTTGGAGCTGAAAAAATTGTACAAAATTTAACGACGTTTTTAGATACGATCATTCGGCTCAAACCCGCTTCCAGTAAAGGTACGTATCTAAAAGGGATTGCTATTTCCACGACCATGGGGCCGGGGGTGAAAATTGACGTGACCCAGGTTAAGGATTTATTTAAATAATATCCGGGCGATGCTGTTTTAATGTGTTTTTTGCGAGGTGTCCGTTGATTGTCGTCTGCAATCGAAAGGAATATAAACAAGTTTCTTAAAAAAAAGTCTATTCATCATCGAATCTGTCAAAAACCGTAGGTTCACTTCGATCGGGTAATTTGAGAAGTGTTTAATTGGTTACGCCGGCCTGCATAGACAGTTTACTGCTTTGCACCGAATAAGTAAATCATTTAATTAATCTAGGCCAGTTATCTGCGTTTTTAATTAAATATTTGCCGCCAACCTCCGGTTTTTAACAAAATGAAAGGAGGTGTTAGAGTCCATTGGATCTATCAGAGAAGAAAAAAATTGTCGAAAATCTGCAAGAAAGGTTTTCAAAGTCGGCCATTGTGATCATCACAGATTACAAAGGCCTTGATGTCGCCACCATCAATGAATTGCGGGGCAAGCTCAAAGAAGAAAACATTGAGTATCAAGTAGTTAAAAATACACTGCTTACCCGGGCTTCGTTAGAAACCGATGTGGATCTCATCAAAGAGCATTTCAGAGGTCCAAGTGCTGTGGCGCTGAGCTATGATGATCCCGTAGCACCAGCCAAAATCATAATGGATTTTGCGAAAGATCACAAAGCACTGGAAGTCAAAGTTGGGGTGATGAACGGCAAAGCGCTTGACGCTGGGCAAATTAAGGCATTATCGATGTTGCCTTCGCGGGAAGAGCTTCTGGCCAAGTTTTTGTCCGTTCTTAATGGTGTTCCGACATCACTGGTAAGAACGCTAAGCGAGATTCCGAAAAAAATGATCTACCTGGTTCTGGCTGTAAAAGATCAAAAGGAGGCCGCTTAGTTTCAACGGTTATTTTCAAATCAACACATATGGTTCAATAATTAGAAATCAAAACTGGAGGAAAAAATGGCGAAAGCAGATATTTCAAAAGAAGATGTTATCGAGTTCATTGCAAATATGTCGGTACTTGAGCTTTCCGAACTCGTAAAAGAAATGGAAGAAAAATTTGGTGTCTCAGCGGCTGCACCGATGGCAATGATGACGGCAGGTCCTGGCGAAGGAGCTGTTGGTGGGCCGGCAGAGGAAAAAACTGAATTTGATGTAATGCTGATTGCCCACGGTGACAAGAAAATCCAGGTCATCAAGGAAGTCAGGGCAATTACCGGCCTTGGCCTCAAAGATGCCAAAGAATTGGTTGATAGCTTACCTAAGGCTGTCAAGGAAGGTGTTCCCAAAGACGAAGCTGAGAAAGTAAAGACGCAACTTGAAGAAGCCGGTGCCCAGGTCGAAGTAAAATAACACCGGGCAATCGGTTTGCGGCGATAGGCGAATGGGAAGAAGAGATCTTGTGGTCGACATCATCGACCAGCTTGTTTTGAGCAGAATATCTTCTTCCCTCAAACCTATATTATTGTAGCTTATAACCCCCAAACCTGAACATATTGGAGCTGCCATGTCGAATATGCCTTTGGCAAATAAGCGGTTACGTAAGAATTTTGGCAGAATCAGCCAAATTGTGGAAATCCCCGACCTGATCGGGATGCAAAGGGAATCATTCCAGCGTTTTCTGCAAAAAGATATTGCGCCTGAAAAGCGTGAAAATATCGGTTTGCAGGCTGTATTTAAATCCGTGTTTCCGATTAAAGATTTTACCGGCAGTGCATCCCTTGAGTTTGTCTCTTATCGATTTGGTGAGGTCAAACACAGTATTGAGGAATGTATCCATCGTGGAATGACCTATGAAATTCCCACACGAATCACAGTAAGACTTGTGGTCTATGATGTGGACAGTGAAACCGGTGTTTCAAATATCCGTGATATTAAAGAGCAGGAGATATATTTCGGCACCATTCCGTTAATGACTGATAACGGAACCTTTATTATTAACGGGACCGAACGGGTGGTCGTCAGTCAACTTCATCGATCATCCGGGGTTTTCTTTGATCATGACAAAGGTAAAACCCACTCAAGCGGAAAGATTATCTATAGCTCCAGAATTATTCCTGTTCGCGGATCATGGATCGATATGGAGATTGATCCCAAGGATATTGTCTACATTAGAATTGATCGTAGGCGAAAGTTTCCGGTGACCCTGCTTTTTAAAGCATTTGGCTATTCGGTGGAAGATCTTTTATCGTATTTTTACAAAACCGAAAAGATTAAGGTTCGCGGCAAACGTTACTTTAAGCAGTTCAACGAGGAGTTTCTTAAAGGCAAACGTGCCAGCATGGACGTCAAAGACCCGCAAACGAATGAATTCCTCGTAAGAAAAGGCCGCGTATTTACTCAGCGTGCAATTAAGCGTTTAAAGGCGACCCGGACAAAATGGGTTCCGATTAATTTGGAAGAGATTGTCGAACGGGCCTTTGCCTATACGGTTTTTGATCCCAAAAGCAATCAGCCCATTGTTAAGGCAAATGACACTGCCGACGATGAAACCTTGGCCAAACTCGCTGAGGCCGGCATCTCAGAATTTGATGTATTATTTGTTGATGGTGCCACCAGCAGTGATTCGATCCGCAAAACCCTGATGTTGGACAAGGTGGAAACCAAAGAAGAGGCGTTGATTGAAATCTATCGCAGACTCAGGCCTGGTAATCCAGCCACGCCGGAAGTGGCCCAGGATTTCCTCGACAATCTGTTTTTCCGCTCAACTTATTATGATCTATCCGGTGTCGGACGACTTAAGATTAATCAACGACTCGGGATAAACAGTTCAATTCAACTGAATATTCTCAGAAAAGAGGATATTCTTCTTACTGCCAAGGCGCTCATTGAGCTGCGTGATACCCAAGGAACTGTTGATGACATCGATCACCTGGGTAACCGCAGGGTCCGGGCAGTTGGAGAGTTGCTTGAGAACCAGTACCGCATCGGGCTGGTGCGAATGGAGCGTGCTATTAAAGAGCGAATGAGTCTACAGGAAGTCGATGCACTGATGCCCCATGACCTCATTAATCCCAAACCTGTTTCCGCAGTCGTTAAGGAATTTTTTGGAACCAGCCAGCTGTCTCAGTTTATGGATCAGACCAATCCTCTGTCGGAGACCACTCATAAAAGACGGCTGAGTGCACTCGGGCCGGGAGGGCTTACCCGTGAGCGCGCGGGTTTTGAGGTCCGCGACGTGCATCCCTCACACTATGGTCGTATTTGCCCCATTGAGACACCGGAAGGACCCAACATTGGCCTGATTGTATCGCTCAGCACCTATGCCCGGGTTAATAATTACGGCTTCATTGAAACCCCTTACCGAGTCGTCGAAAAGGCCAAAGTCACCAAAGACGTCAGATTTTTAGATGCGTTTGAAGAGAAAGAACACCCCATTGCCCAGGCCAATGCCCCCATCACCGCCAAAGGAGATTATATTAATCCGATGGTCACATCCCGGGTGGCAGGCGAGTTTATGATGGTAGAACGGGGAAATATAGAGCTGATGGATATATCACCAAATCAGCTTGTCAGTGTATCCGCGTCGCTGATACCGTTTTTGGAAAACGACGATGCCAACCGGGCCTTAATGGGATCCAATATGCAACGTCAAGCTGTGCCGTTGCTAATCAATCAAGCTCCTTTGGTCGGCACGGGCATAGAGGGCGTTGTGGCAAAGGATTCCGGTGTCACCGTGGTGGCTCGCCGGGATGCTGAAGTCGTGGATGTTGATGCATCCCGAATTGTTTTGAAGCATGAGCCGACCGATACGCCATCGGAAAAAGCAGTAACCATCTATAATTTGTTGAAGTTTATTCGCTCAAATCAAAATACCTGCTTCAATCATCGGCCCATTGTCAAGAAAGGCCAATGGGTAGAGGCCGGGGAAATCATTGCGGACGGGCCCGCAACCGACCACGGTGAACTGGCTCTCGGGAAAAACGTCACCGTGGCGTTTATGCCATGGGGCGGTTATAATTTTGAAGACTCGATCTTGATTAGTGAAAGATTGGTGCGGGACGGCGTATATACCTCTGTTCATATAGAAGAATTTGAAGTTGTTGCCCGAGATACCAAATTGGGCAAAGAAGAAATTACACGGGATATTCCTAATGTTGGTGATGAAGCCTTAAGAAATTTGGATGACAGCGGGATTATCCGGTTGGGCGCCGAGGTCAATCCGGGTGACATACTGGTTGGCAAGATTACACCCAAGGGCGAAACCCAACTTTCCCCGGAGGAAAAGCTTTTACGTGCCATTTTCGGTGAAAAAGCGGGTGATGTCAAGGATACCTCGCTGCGCGTACCTCCTGGGGTGCAGGGGACTGTTATTGATGCCAAAGTCTTTTCACGGCGGGGTATCGAAAAAGATGATCGCACACGATTGATCGAAGATGAAGAAATAGCGTCTTTGGAAAAGGATCGCGATGATGAACTGACAGTTATTGATGAAGTCATTCGCTCCCAGTTGGCGGAATTGTTGGTTGGGAAAAAGGTCTATGCCCCGCTGAAAAAAGGCAAAAAGGTTTTCATAGCTTCTGGTGCTAAAATCGGTGCTGATAGCCTGGCAAACATTCCGATTCAGTTAATCGAAGGCATTGTGTTGAAAGATCCGAAAATTGCTCAGCAGGTTCATGATATCCTGGAACGTTACCGGGACCAGCGCGAGCTTTGTCGCCTGGCCTTTGAACAACAAATCAGCCGATACGAGAAAGGCGATGATCTGCCTCCGGGCGTGATAAAGATGGTCAAGGTTTACGTGGCCATGAAACGCAAATTGTCTGTGGGTGACAAGATGGCAGGACGCCACGGCAATAAAGGGGTTGTCTCGCGAATTCTGCCGATTGAGGATCTGCCGTACTTCGAAGATGGAACTCCGGTGGACATGGTTCTTAATCCGTTGGGGGTACCGTCTCGTATGAATGTGGGACAGATCCTGGAAATACATTTAGGGCTTGCGGCCAAAGGCTTGAGCGATCAGATCAATAAATTGATTGAGGAGCAGAAACACAAGGCACTGCGGGATAAGATGAAAAAAATATTTTCGTCGACCGACCATAAGAAAATGATCAGCAGCCTAACTGAAGCGGAATTGTACCAGTTTGCAAAGCATTATAAAAATGGTGTTCATATGGCTACACCGGTGTTTGACGGTGCCAAGGAAGATGAAATTAAAGATCTGCTGAAGGAAGCCGGTCTTGATATTTCCGGCCAGACAATCTTGTATGATGGGCGCACCGGAGAACCTTTCGATGAGAAAATCACGGTTGGAACCATGTATGTCATGAAATTACATCATTTGGTTGATGATAAGATTCATGCACGCTCGATTGGTCCTTACTCGCTGGTGACCCAGCAGCCGTTGGGAGGTAAAGCTCAGTTTGGCGGGCAGCGTCTGGGCGAGATGGAAGTCTGGGCCATGGAAGCTTACGGCGCCGCCTATGCGTTGCAGGAGTTCTTAACTGTGAAATCCGATGATATGGCCGGCAGAACCCGTATGTATGAAAAGATCGTAAAAGGTCAAAATGTATTGGAGCCTGGGATTCCGGAATCCTTTAGAGTAATGACCAAGGAGTTGCAGGCTCTTGGTTTGGATATTCAGCTTTTGGAAAACCCGGAGTAAAATTTAACCCCAAAACCCCAAACAACAACAGGAAAAAATTATGGAAACACTCTATGATTTTTTTGCTAAACCAAAAGATCCCAAACGTTATAACGGTATTCGGATAGCACTGGCTGCCCCGGAAGAAATTCGAAAATGGTCTCACGGCGAGATCAAAAAGCCAGAGACCATTAACTATCGGACGTTCAAGCCCGAGCGTGATGGTCTTTTTTGCGCAAAAATTTTTGGTCCGACAAAAGACTATGAATGTAATTGTGGGAAGTATAAGCGCATGAAACACAGGGGGGTTATTTGCGAAAAGTGCGGCGTTGAGGTCATTCAGTCCAAGGTTCGTCGGGAGCGGATGGCCCACATCGAACTTGCTACCCCGGTCTCCCACATATGGTTTTTAAAAAGCCTGCCCAGCAAAATTGGCAATTTGCTGGATCTCACCTTAAAAAACATGGAAAAGGTGCTATATTTTGACAGCTATATCGTTCTCGATCCCAAAGACACACCCCTATCTCTGGGACAGTTGCTTTCTGATGATAAATATCAGGAAGCCCTTGAAACCCATGGATCGAAGTTTGAGGCCGGAATCGGTGCAGAGGCGGTTCATGCATTGTTGGAGAATATCGATCTCGATGAGCTATACAACCAACTTCGGGGCGATATCCGCGCGACGGGATCCATTGCCAAACGACAGAAACTGGCCAAGCGACTTAAGATAGTTGATGCATTTCGAAAATCGGGTGTTGACCCGATATGGATGATTATGGATGTTATTCCTGTCTTACCACCGGATTTGCGGCCACTGGTTCCACTTGAAGGCGGTCGATTTGCCACCTCTGATCTCAACGATCTTTATCGACGGGTCATCAACCGTAATAATCGACTGAAACGACTGATTGATTTGAAAGCGCCGGAGATTATCGTTCGCAATGAAAAGCGGATGCTCCAGGAATCCGTCGATGTATTGTTTGACAATGGTCGCCATGGGCGCGTTATTACCGGAACCAACAAGCGACCTCTAAAGTCCCTTAGCGATACGTTAAAGGGCAAACAGGGCAGATTCCGCCAGAATCTATTGGGCAAGCGAGTCGATTACTCGGGTCGAACGGTTATCACGGTTGGTCCTGATCTGCGACTGCACCAGTGTGGCCTGCCAAAGAAAATGGCATTGGAATTATTCAAGCCTTTTGTCTACTATCGACTAGAGCAGAAAGGGTTGGTGTCAACTGTAAAAAGCGCCAAAAAAATGGTTGAACGGGAAATTCCGGAAGTCTGGGACACGCTGGATGAGGTTGTCAAGGAATACCCGGTTTTACTTAACAGGGCACCAACCCTGCATCGTTTGGGCATTCAGGCCTTTGAACCGATTCTTATCGAGGGTAAGGCTATTCAGCTGCATCCCCTGGTATGTACGGCATTTAATGCCGACTTTGACGGTGACCAAATGGCGGTGCATGTGCCGTTGTCGGTTGAGTCTCAAATTGAGGCTCGGGTATTGATGCTGTCAAGCAATAATATCCTTTCGCCTGCCAACGGCAGTCCTATCATTGTCCCCAGTCAGGATATTGTTTTGGGTATTTACTACATGACCCGGGGAGTCGCCGGTCGCAATGGTGAGGGCAAGATTTTTGCCAATCCCGAGGAAGTCAGGATAGCATTTGATGCCGAAAGAGTCGATTTGCATGCAAATATCACTGTTCGAATGCATGGCCAACGCTATGATACCACCGTTGGACGTGTGCTTCTATGGGAAATCATACCCAAAGTGGATATTATGGAAATGCGTCACATCATGGTGCAAACCGGTGAAGAGGCCAAAGACATTCTTGAGCAAATCAACGCCGGCGCCGCTTTTGAAACGATGGTCAACAAGTATTCGCAAAATCCTGACAAAGAAAATGACGGTATTATCGGAAAGCTAAGTTTCAATGAATTTAAGAGTGTGTTCGGTTGCGAGGAATCCGATGTCGAAGCAATTTTTTCACTTAAGCCCGGTGAATACAGTGGTGTGGTGTATGCGGATGACAACTATCATTTGTTTGAAGTGTTAAGCAAACAGCCGGCCATCCCGTTTGATGTCGTCAACCATGTTATGGATAAAAAAACACTTCGGGAGCTGGTTGATTATGTTTACCGCAATCTGGGGCCAAAATCTACGGTTATACTTTCTGACCGCTTAAAAGATATTGGATACCGTTACTCCACCGAAGGTGGGCTTTCGATTTCTATTGATGCCATGATAACACCAGCTGCCAAGTGGGATATTTTGAAAAAAGCCGAAAAACAGGTTTCTGAAATCGGCCGGCAATATACAGAGGGTTTAATTACTCAGGGAGAAAAATATAATAAAGTTGTCGATATTTGGGCCCGGGCCACCGATGATGTCGCCAATGAGATGATGGAAGCCATGAAAGTGGCCCCGGTGGTGGATGAAAAAGGTAAACCGGTGTTAGATCGCAAGAAAAAGCCGGTTCTGGAAGAGAGTTTCAACCCGATTTATATGATGGCCGATTCCGGTGCTCGCGGAAGCAAGGATCAAATGAAACAACTTGCGGGTATGCGCGGTCTGATGGCCAAACCTTCCGGTGAAATTATCGAAACGCCGATTAGTGCTAATTTCAGAGAGGGTTTGTCGGTGTTGCAGTATTTTATTTCAACTCATGGCGCACGCAAAGGACTTGCCGATACGGCCCTGAAGACCGCAAATTCCGGTTATTTGACCCGCCGACTTGCCGATGTCGCTCAGGATTGCGTGGTTAGTGAAGAGGATTGTGGCACTATGATGGGGGTGGAAGTAGAGCCGTTAATGGAAGGTGGTGAGATTATCCAGCGTCTGGGTGAACGCATTTTAGGCCGAGTTGCTCTGGAGGACATCCATGATCCCTTTACTGAAGACCTGTTAGCCGAAGCCGGAGAACTTCTCGAGGAGGACCATGTCAATCGGATCGAACAAGCCGGTATTACCACCCTTAAAATTCGCTCGGCGTTGACATGTAAAACCAAAAATGGTGTCTGTCGCAAATGTTATGGTCGCGATCTTGCCCACGGTCAACCGGTTGAAATCGGTCAGGCCATCGGCATTTTAGCCGCCCAATCCATTGGCGAGCCCGGCACCCAGCTGACCATGCGGACTTTTCACATCGGTGGAACCGCCAGTCGAAGGGTGGAGCAAGCCGATATCCGGGCCAGGGTTGATGGTAAGATAAAATTTGTGGATTTGAATGTTGCCAAGAATTCAGAGGGTCAATTGGTTGTCATGAATCGGCGTGGTGGTAAATTTACGATTGTCAGTGATAAAGGCCGGGAATTGGAAAGCTTTCCGGTAATCTACGGTGCCCATATTCATGTCAAAAATGGTGTCAAGATAAAGGCCGGGGAACTTCTGGCAACCTGGGATCCGTTTACTACGCCGATCATTTCCGAAGTCAATGGAACCGTTAAATTCGGTGATATTATTATCGGCCAAACCATGCAGGAGAAAGTGGACCCGGTCACCGGAAAATCCAGCCATACGATTATTGAGTCTCGAACCGCTGATGAGCGCCCAAGAATATCCATAAAGGACAAGGATGGCAAGACGGCCAAATT
>JASFPE010000154.1:0-10694 GCA_050116155.1 Desulfobacterales bacterium | reverse complement strand
CAACCGGTCTGTGTTCAGCTCCAGCAACTTTGACGCGGCTGTTGCGGCCCCGAAGGTGCCGACGGTAGCGCTGGTGTGGAACCCTTTGGCGTAATGCTCCGGGAAGATGGCCTCGGCAATCTTGCATTCCACCTCAAATCCAGTCAGAAAGGCCGACATGAATTCTTTGCCGGATACCGCATCACAGGTTTCAGCCACCGCCAAAGCCGCCACGAGCGGTGGCACGGTGGGATGGGTCAGCAAACCGAATATTCGATCCGGAGTCGTAGACAGCTGCGTGTCATCCCAATCCATGGCATGTCCGGCAGTACCGTTTACCAGGGCTGCAAACATTGCCGGCAATTTCACCGGTTCGCTGCCGAATACCGTAGACTCAGGTATCTGGCCGTTATTAAGGCTATAATCCCGAACAATTTGGGTACACTGCTGCTGGGATCCGGCCAGTATTACCGCCAATCCATCCAGCACACAGCGTTTGCCGAGGCGCAACACTTCATCAGGCAGCTCATCAAAGGACATCTGCTCGATAAATCGGGCCACCTCCATGGTAATTTGACTTTCAGGGTTTTGCATCTAAAACTCCTTTCCGACAACGGTCGCCAAGGTGTCTAGTCCTCATCCGGTTGTTTTGGCTGGGGAAGAATCATTGATCCAGACCTCTATCATATCTAACCAATATGTCTCTGCTTATATCGTATCACTCGAACCTTTCAAGACTAAAAAAGGCCATGATTTGCATAAAGCATTTCCCAGCTCGCTAGGTTTTGAATCTGTATTTCCGCATATTCGCTCTGGTGTTTAAACTTTACAGAACTTTGGTGTTGTGCAATAAGGTTTTTATCGGCAGCTCATAAATACGCATGTACAACCCAGACTGAATAGAAGGAACAGAATATGAAAGTTGATCTAGCGCAGGCTCTGGTTGAATTTAAAAAAGATGTTGTCCTGGAAGCGGTGGTTCGGCGATTGCACGATGGCGACGAGCCGGTTCAGCTCATCCGCGAACTCCAGGACGGCATGGAATTGATCGGTCAAAAGTTTGAAGGCGGCGACTATTTTTTAAGCGAACTGCTGATGTCCGCGGATCTTTTTTCAAAGGCCATGGAGATACTCGAGCCGAAGTTGCAGGAAACGACCCTGGAAACTATTGGCAAAATCGTCATCGGTACACCCAAGGGAGATATCCATGATATCGGTAAAAATATTTTCGTGACGGTCGCCAAAGGAAACGGTTTCGAAATCCTCGATTTGGGCGTTGATGTGCCCGCCCAGCGCTTTGTCGATGCCGTCGCTGAGCTAAACCCTCAAATTCTGGGCTTTTCGGCTTTGCTGACACCCTCATTCGAGCCCATGAAAGCGGTTGTCGATATGCTGGCGGAAAAGGGCTTGAGGGATAATTTGAAAATTATCGTCGGGGGAGGAGTGACCACCGAAACCGTGCAACGCTATATCGGTGCCGATGGGCAAACCACGGATGTCATGGATGGGATCAAACAGTGCAAGGGGTTCCTAAACCTGTAACCGAATTTAAGCAGACCAACCTGCTCTTCGAGCGGGACTTCGGGTCTTAACATATGAATCAAAGTGACTAAAGTGATCTAAAGTTTGAAGTGACTAAAGTTCAGGAATCGCTTCGCTCTGTCTTATTAAATAAAATGATAGAATTCCTTAACTTTAGTCACTTTAGATCACTTTTAACTTTAGTTTACTTTTATAAGAGGACAGTAAACCATGACTCCCATGCAACGAATCGAAGCAGCAATTAAACTGGAGCCGGTGGATCGCGTACCCTGTGCACCGTTGATGGATATATTTTTTCCTGCCAAATATAAAGGCTTTTCGGTTGCCGATGCGATCAGAGATTGGAAAAAGGGATTTTACTCCATCGTTGATGTCTTTGACGAGGTAGAGGGCTGGGACGGAATGATCCTGCCGGGCTATAGCATGCCCGCAACTCCCCATGTATATTCCTCCGGTGGTATCGCCCTTGGTAAAAATCTGTTTCCAGGCACCGATCTGGGAAAAAATGACTCACCGCAATTTCATGAAACAGAAATCGTTACCCGCGAAGATTACGAGGATATCATCAATCTCGGTTGGAAAGGATTTCGAACCAAACACCAGCAGCGCTACAATTCTACGGATGAAGAACAGACCCTCAAATGGACCCAAAAACAGATGGAACGGTATAAAACCGAATTGAATTTTTGGCGGGAAAAAGGTGTCCGGACGCTATGCGGAGCGATTACGTCATCGCCGTTGATGATTCTGTCCACCTCCCGCACCCTTCTGGGGGTCACCAAAGATATTTATGAAATTCCGGACAAGCTCGAAGCCGCTATGGATGCCATGGTCGATGATTTGATTTTAGATGCCATAGAGGCTACCCAACTCAGCGGGCAGCCGGGCGTCATGCTGATCATGGAACGCGGCGGGGGGTTTTATTATCCGTTGAACATCTATGAGCGCTTCGAATATCCCTATATGAAACGCATGGTCGAGGCATTTGCTGCCGAAGGAATTCTGACGGTGATGCATCTGGATCAGAACTACACCCTCAATTTGCCGTACTTTAAGGACCTGCCGGCCAAGATGGTGATCGCGGAATTGGACAGCATGACCGATATCTTTAAAGCCAAAGAAATCCTTGCGGGACACATGTGTATTGCCGGAGATGTACCGGCGGCCCTGTCTTCTCTGGGCACACCGGAAGAAATGGCGGCGTACTGCAGTAAACTCATCGACATCGTTGGAAAAGATAGCGGTTTCATTTTAAGTACCGGTTGCACCTGCCCCATCGACTGCAAGATGGAAAATTTTAAAGCCATGATAAATACGGCCAAGAGACACATTCCGAATTAGATTTCAGTGTGATGCTATTTTTAATTTCTTTGCGGGCAAGCCACCGCTGAAGCCATTTTAGGCGCCGGTGGTCGGAAGGTCGTCCAGTCCGCAAAGAAAAATTGTCGGTTTCAGCACAAAAAAAAGCGGAGCCTGCGGTTCCGCAATGTTTTTCGGAAATAGTGTCTGCCTAACTTTACATAAATTTGGCGCTGTTGTTTAAAGCTTTGAAAGAATCTTGTCGTGAATTGCCTCGGATTTCTCCCGATCACCAAAGGTGCCGATTCGAATGCCAATTTCGGTGGAGTTTTCACTCAACCGTTTCAGGTTAATCTCAAAGCCCGTGCCATCGGCCATTTTACCCTTGATAACCCCGACGAAGGCATCATGTTTTTTGGATTCGGCTGTCAGTTTCAGCTCTTCTATGGCTTTCACCGTTGCTTCCCAAGCATCATCGATGGGGACGGCATAACTTCGTTTGAGATCGCCTTTAATGTAAGCATAGGTTCCAACACCCACCGCCGCGGCAGCAGCTCCAAAAATCACCCATTGGCGGGAACAAGCACCTGCTCCGATGGCCAGACAACAAATCAAGGCTATATATTTGAATCCTCTTTTAACCAAGACAATTCCTCCTTTGTTCAGGTTGATGGCAGATTGATTGATTCTATTAATCAAAGAATTTATCGACGTGTCAATAAGAAACAGCCTCTCAAGTGAGGGGGATAGTTGTGGGGCTGCCGGTTAAGTTATTCAAATTTAATGCTTCTCTATCTGCTGGCGAAACGCCTTTCCCATTCCCAGCTGGGTGAAAAAGGAATTCAGGGCCACGCCCGGTGAGGGACGATGCCTGAAGGCATTAAAGGTTCTGCGTAAAATACGGCCCAGGCTGAAGCCTTCTCGCAGAACTTGAGAGTTCAAGGCATACATTTTTTCCGGATCCATGTTCGGGTGTTTGAACACCACCGTATTGCCGCCATAGGCATCCCAGGCAAGTTCGGTCAATATTCTTCCCTGCTGCAGATATTCATCAAAGATCGGACTTCCGGGCATCGGCGTCAAGGTCAAAATAAATGGGATAATCTTCATTTCATCACAAAAATCCAGCGTCCGCCGGTACATATCCGGGGTATCCTCATCCCAGCCGATCACAAAAAAGCCCATAATTTCGATGCCCAATTCCTGGATGTTCCGGATGTTATCTTTTAACTTCTGGATTTCAAAGGAATCCGGTGATGTAAAATGCAGCTTGCGCCAGGCGCCGGATTGTTTCTGGCCCGCACCGCTGAGGGATTCCAGACCGGCGGCAATCGAACACAATCCGCTTTCGGCAGCCAGCTCCACGATCTTGCGGCCGTCTTTATAGTTCAAGGCCGACAAACCACCGGCACCGCTCCACAGGCGCTTGGGTCGCAGTCCGGCCAGTTCTTTGTAAAGGTCAAAGTAGTATTGATTTTCCTCCGGGCGGTCGACAATCTGGGGATGGCCGAAAACACTGTCGTCCACATTGAAATAGCGCCGTCGCAGGGTATCCACTTCGGCGACCACTTCATCGATGGGGCGGTGTCGGATCTGGGCCCCAAAGATGGGCGTCACCGGACAAAACCGGCAAAAGTTCGGGCATCCGCGGGTGGTGAAAATGGAGTCCATCAGATAACGATCACGTGGCAACAGTTCCCGTCTCATCATGGGAAGATTTGCAAGTTCGGGCCGCTGAGGTTGATGATGCACACTGCCGTTTAAGCCATCTAATCTGTAAGGTCCACAAACATAGTAATCCTTTAAATTGCCGGCCTGCACATCGTTCAGAATCATCGGCCAAAGCTCTTCGGCTTCACCAATTGCCACGGCCGCGGCGTGTTGCTTGGCTTCCTGAGGCATCGCATAGGTGTGCGGTCCTCCGAGCATGACGGTTTTGCCCTTGGCGCTGAATTTATCGGCGATGTCATAGGCAATCATTGCCAGAGGGGTACGCACGGTAATCGCCACCAGATCACATTCGGCATCATAGTCGGGCTCATCGCCGTAAAACATGTCGATCAAAGACACCTCATGTGCTTCCGGCGTCAACGCCGCCAACAAAGTAGGCGCCAGCGGCATCACCGGCATGTTGGCTTTGCCCATTTCAACTTCACGACCCGGGAAAATAATGGTAATTTTCATTTTTTTTCTTTCTACTCGACCTTAATCTTCGTCATCTTTTTTTTACCCTTTTTGGCACGCATTTTCTCGAGGTTTTTGATGCGCTCGTCGACCAGGGAGCGAATGCCTTTCAAAAACTCGATCCGGGATTGGGTCATGTATTTGGAAAATTCAGATTTTTTGCCAAAGGCTTTGTCCAGGTCCGTGAAAAGCCTACCCACGGGACATTCAAACCCATAGTCTGTACGCTTTTTCTTAGCCATGACGTTCTCCTTTAAAATAAATGTGTAAATATTGATTCTTTAATTTGGCCTTTACAGGGTCCAGAGAGGCGACCTGCCTCGGCAACATAATGTGCCGTTTGAAACCACCGATGCGCACAATGAGTTCATCGGCATATTTGTTGAGCTCTACATTTTTTTTCATGATAAAGGGGAGTTTAAGTTTTAGGCGGTAACTTCCGTCGACTTTGCTCAATGTGTAAGGCTCCTCTTTATAAAACCGCCGCAAGGGATTCTTTTGCTTATATATTTGATCCGCCAATCGTTTCAAATTATCATAGCCGATGATCTCACCCTTAAATTGGTTAACCGCAAAAATAGGAATCGGATTGAAATAATTCCTGGCCTCATCGAGCCGTTGCTTTTGACCGTTTAGCCAATCTTTGAAATAGGAATCCTTTAAATCTGCGGGCAATATTCGGTTCATTACGATGGCATCGATATTCATCCGATAAAGGCAAAAATACATGAAGGCTCTCTGGGTCTCCTTTAATACAACCTTTTCGGGATTGGTTACCAGCCGAACCGTCGTGGTTTTAGAATCCATTAAGATTCGATCCACACCTTTTAAGCGTTCAAAAAGATCCTCAATGGCTTGAAAATAGTCATCGCCGGGAAGCGGGACATCATAGACCCGTTTGGCCACAGGGCGCACATATTTTACCATAGTGCGCTCCAATTTAAATATTTTTTTCATATACCATTCCAGCGTGGTCGGTATACTGACAAATCGAAGCGATTCCCCCGTTGGTGCACAATCCAGCAAAATAGCATCATATTTCTTTTCTTGAGCATATTTATTGATGTAAAGCAACAGGCAGACTTCTTCCATGCCGGGTAAAATCGCCAGCTCTTCGGCCAATACCTCGTCCAAACCGGTGGTATTGAACAAGCTGGATAGATACCTGTGGATGTCACCCCAGTAAGTCTTCATCTCTTCCTGAATGTCCAACTCCTGAATCCACAATTTCTTTCTGATTCGAATCGGTTTACCTTTGTTTTGATCCAGCAAATCTTTCCCAAGATCAAAAATATCCGATAAACTATGGGCAATGTCCAAAGACATGATGACAGTCCGTTTGCCCATTTCAGCCGCTTTTATACCTGTGGCCGCTGCCACCGATGTTTTCCCGACCCCACCCTTTCCGGCAAAAAAAATAATTCTCACTGTTAAACTCCAATCTCACAAATCTATGTCTGACGAGTTTCTCCAGGTTGCTGGAACAATAAAAGAATTTAAATAAAGTGATCTAAAGTGAACTAAAATTAAAAGTGCCTAAAGTTATGGTGTCGCTGCGCTCTTTCTTTTATAAAATAGTGAGAATTCCATAACTTTAGTCATTTTAGATCACTTTTAACTTTAGATCACTATACATATAATATAATACATTTAAATCTTTTTGCTTGACTAATTGGAAAGACTTTTTTAAAAGTCCAGTATGCGTAAGGCTATACAAAAAATGAGTGTTCGTTCGCTTTGCAGCTGGTGGTGGTGCACCTTCGTCGGGGAGGTGTATCTGCCATGAGCTGACTGAACCAAGCTGAAAGCCGTGGGATCACCGCCCGGAGGTCTCACGGCTTTTTTTATTGCTAAAAAGCCGTGGGGCAAAAATCCCGCGGCTTTTTTTATTTCAATTGATATTTCGGCTTTTTGCGGATTCATCAAATAAGCATACAATATAAGTAAGAGGAGGAAAATAAAATGATCAGAGATATTATCAAAAAGGTCGTCACGGGAGATAACCTCACAGAGACCGAAATGGAAACTACGATGCTGGATATTCTTGAAGGAAAAGCAACGGCTTCACAAGTAGGGTCCTTTGTCACCGCCTTGCGGATGAAAGGAGAAACCATTGATGAGATCACCGGTGCAGCAAAGGCCTTGAGATCCAAAATCGTCATCCTGGATGTGAACAATAATTTGGTCAACCTGGATCGCGATGATATTAATGTGGAGGAGGAGACCATCCTGACAACCAGCGAGTCCATGGCAGGCGGAACCAACACATTTAATGTTTCGACGGCAACCATATTTGTTGTTGCAGGCGGCGGCATCAAAGTCGTCCGACAGGGCAACTGGGCTAAATCCAGATATTTCGGTGCTGCGGATGTATTGGAAAACTTAGGCATAAAGCTGGATATTTCACGTACCGACGTAGAAAAATGTATCGATGAAGTCGGCATCGGTTTTCTGTTTGCCCCGCTTTTGCATGGAATTATGCGACATGTCGAAGACATGCGAAGAGAGATGGGAATTCGGACGATTTTTAATCTGATCGGCCCGTTGGCAAATCCCGCCAACGCTTCAAATCATGTGCTGGGGGTATACGAGCCCGATTTAACCGAAAAAATGGCCCGGGTACTTAAAAATCTTGGGGCGAAACAGGCGTTTGTCGTTTATGGCGCAGAAACTTATGACGAAATCAGTATCTGCGGCCCCACCCAGGTCACTTATCTTAAAAATGGCGATGTCGAATCATTCCAATTAGATCCCGAAAATTACGGTTTCACGAAGGCTGATAAGGAAGATCTCGCCGGTGGCGATGCGCGCGAAAATTCGCAGATCATCCATGGGATCCTCAACGGAAAACCGGGACCCAAACGGGATATGGTCGTGCTCAATGCGGCAGCCGCCTTTGTGACCGCCGGACAGGAGAGCGATTTGAAAAACGGGATCAAACGGGCGCAGGAATCTATTGATTCCGGTGCTGCCAAACAAAAATTGGATGCGTTGGTTGGGTTTACTTCAAACTGCGATATTTTCGCACGAGACTAGCCGCCCATACTCTGTTGTGTCTCTGAAAATTCGGAAACACACTGACAGCCCCCAACGAACATTGTTCTGATTGCAGATGGGAACCACCTGGTTTATGTTTTTACTGAGGTTGTTGAAATGAAACAGCCGCCACCGCTGCTGGTGTTGCCGTTTTCGAAGTTTGATCCGCCTGCAGAGGCTGTGAGTACTTCGATATTATCGTCTCCCATGCGGACAGCATCGCCCTCGATTCCACCGTTATTATTGATGAAATCACGGGCACCGGATAGGTGATTGATGAGTCCGGCAAATGAATCCGGGTCATGCGCACTCTCATGATTCCCGCCAAGGGGGTAGAGTACATGTTTGCTCGTGTAATAATCCAGTGCGACGGGATCAAGGCCGGCAAGTAACATATCCGCCCGATAGGTAGTCTCCTGGGGATATCCTATGAGGCTGTCGGGGCTTACCCAAATACAATCGATAATGTTTAAATCAGGGATCTTCACCAGGCTCCACATTTTTCCGCACTGAATGCCAGATTCATCGTAGTGCCGAATCCTGGAATTTCCATCGGACATGGATAAAATGCCATAGGTATGTTTGAGGGCTCCGGTGATACCGGTGCCATCATGATGTTTAAATACCGGTAAATTGATAAGCTTCAGATTGGTATCATGATTGTATCCATTCCAGATTCCCTCCCGAAGTTCGATCCGATGTCCAGCTTGAGATGTAAAGCAGGGGTAAGAAACATCTGAGGTCTCACGATAACCATCGGCCAGGTGCTCGGATGGAGCAATAAATACCGAGCGAATCGGATCAAGAAGGTAGGCGCTCACGGGATCGTGTTTAAAGACCGTGTCAACAAGATAGTCCACAGTTAATACGTTTTCCTCTTCAGCGTTAATATATATTCCATTTGCGATATCAGGCCAGGCATCATATGCCGAACCTCCCTGGGTAAGTCCATCAAAGCCGCCATGACCCTGTCCATTTTCAAAAATAACCACCTCACCCTGAAATCCATCCGGATGCTGCAAAATTCGATGGATCAATCCGCGCAACACATCGGTATTGGTAGTCCCCCGGCATTTCCACAGACAGTTGACTTTAATCAGGACCACATCCTCGGGTGCGATGATACCGGATGCCCCCCCCCATGAGTGGTCCTTATCCGTAAGGTAAAATTTAATGTCATTTTCAGCTAGCAAGTCTAACAAGGTGTCCATGCCTTGATGGCGCCGGTGGCCATCGTGTCGCGGGCATTCTTCGACTTTAAACACGCGTGATTTACCGCCATTTGAAAATGCCCGCTTGACATCGACCCAACTGCTTGCACAAACAAATGCACCGGCAGATGCTACCCCTCTCATGAATTCTCGACGAGTTAGTTTCATTTTGCTTAAATGTGATCGCGACTCCCAAATAAGTTGAGTTGTATCTTGGAAGAATACAATAATATTGTCAAGTTGTTGAAAAAAATAATCATAATTAATATTAAATTTATGCAAACTGATATCATCCAGGCCGAGTTTAGCAAGTTTCGCTTGACTTAAAATATGCAGCATGTCAGCATTTATAGCGAATGAGAATATAGATGGGGTTTATCTTAAATATACCCGTCGACATTCGAGTGGCTGAAGTTTACGATATACTCTAACTAGGCCGACACTATGGTAAGGAGGAAAGGATCAAGATGGCGAAAAAAAGCGAGCTTTTGACCTCAAATGAGTTTTCATCAAAGGCAGGTATTTCAGCTTCAACTGTTTCTAAACTGATTCGTGACGGAAAAATCAAAGCGGTTAAAAAGTCAGGCAAATGGATGATCGCTCCCGACCAACTAAAAGCAAAAGCTGTTACAAAAGCCACCAAAAAGAGTAAACCATCGGCCAAAAAGAAACCCGCTAAATCGGCGCCGCAAAAAGCCCCCGCCAAAGTAAAGAAATCATCAGCCCCGAAAGCCGCAAAGCCGGCAGTGGCCTTAAAAACATTCGCCGTAGCCGAATTTGCAAAAATGACCTACCTCACCGAAAAGGGAGTTAGCGAGTGGTTAAAGTGCGGCCGGCTGGCCGGTCATCAGGATGATACCGGCGGCTGGAGGATTGATGCTGCCAATCTGGATACTCCCGATATTAAGCGACTCATCAGGAAAAGTTAGATCAAACAGAACCTATTCAATCGGTACATAGATCATTTCCTGGAGCGTCTTTTGCTCAGAAAAATTTTGACTTCCTCCGGCAACCAGGTAAACTGAAGGCAAACCAATTTTTCCGATGCGGTTTGCCCGAGCGCTTCGGACGGAAGCACTTTGGCATAAACTTCAGGAAGATCCTTCTTTTCTTGAGGTGCCACCAAAATTCGCAAATTGGAGTGCGGTTTAACCGGTTGGCCTATAGAGGCTTCGGCAACCGTTTCACCCAGCCGAATGATTTGACCGGATATGGCTGCGTCGGATATGATTTTACCTTCCAGCGCATAACAGTCAATCGGCAACGGTGGATCAAGCCGGGTCAATGTTTCCGCCTTTTTCTCGGGCACATGGACATTATAGGCTCCGCTCAAACCGACAACATCATATAAATTCACCGCATGATCAATCCCCTTGAATTGAACCTGCCGGGTCGCCGCAACCTTTACATCGGATTGCACTTTCTCGTAAGTACTGGGACTGA
>JASFPE010000153.1:0-10729 GCA_050116155.1 Desulfobacterales bacterium | reverse complement strand
TGGCCAAAATGATCAACAACATAATTTTTAACAGCAATATAGCAGCCCTGGCGGAAGTTTTGCCCATGGCCGTAAAGCTTGGACTGGATGCGGAAACCATCGCCCGGGTGATTAGCAATGGTTCCGGGCAGAGCTTCGCCTCGGATATTTTTTTACCAAATATCCTTGAAGATCGCTTTGATAAAGGCTATCCGCTTGAGCTGGCGTATAAAGACATGCGCCATGCAATGGAAGTGTCCGATCAAAAGAAAATTCCGCTTCCCATGATACGCACGGCTGCCGAAACCTACCAAAAAGCGTTGGACTCGGGATGGGGCCAAGAAGATAAGGGCGCCATGATCAAAGTGTTTGAAAGTGCCCTGGGTGTGAAATTTCGTAAGAAAGTATAGCTCCATTAGCTCATGTTTCGCGTGACTTTGTCGAGATTACAAATTGTGAGACAGCTTCCTAATGGTAATGGCAGGGAGAGGAGCTTGTCCTGATAAGAAAAATGAATAAACTGGTTTCAAAACCTTAAATTATGGTCGAAGACAAGGCACAAGTCGACGCAAAAGCGGATCATACACGGTAGTATGTGAGCATTTTGCGTTGGCTTGTAACGCAGTATTCGGGCATTAGATGGGGTTTTGAAACCAGTTTGGAGAGATTCATGGAAAAACTCATCATAACCGTCGCCTTAACCGGAAATGTGCCGACCAAGGAAATGAATCCCAACCTGCCGGTGACGGCAGATGAAGTCGCAGCCGATGTGCGTCGCTGCGTCGAGGCCGGAGCCGCGCTTTTTCACGTACATGCCAGGGATGTCCATCAGCAACCTACCCTGGACATCGATGCTTTTAAAGAGCGGGCACGAAAAATCAAAGCGGTTGCACCCGATGTGATCATTCAACTGTCCACCGGCGGCCGGGCGGGCAAAGACTGGGAAGCCCGGGCTACCCCCGTCAGGCTGCTGCCGGAGATGGCGTCTTTTACGACCGGATCCAACAATTTGCCCGGAATGATTTATGAAAATTCTCCCCAGTTTATCGAATTTCTGGCAAAGGTGTTCCAAGAGACCGGGGTAAAGCCCGAGATCGAGGTATTTGAAGCCGGCATGATCAACAACGCTTTGTTTCTGCAGAAAAAGGGTTACATCCGGGCACCGTTACATTTCCAGTTTGTGCTCGGTGCACCGGGTTCCATGCCGGCTTCGGTAAGGAACCTGAGCTTTTTAGCCGATAGCATACCTTCCGGCTCCACCTGGACGGTGGCCGGAATTGCCAAATCTGAAATCCCCCTGGCTGCGGCGGCCATTGTCATGGGAGGGCATGTACGCGTGGGGCTCGAGGACAACCTTTTTTTGCCAGATGGGTCACCAGCTTCCAATCCCAGGCTTGTGGAAAAAATCGTCACTATCGCCGAAGAAGTCGGAAGAGAAATTGCCAGCCCGGATGAAGCCCGTGAGATTCTTTCTCTGGATCATAAAATTAAAAACAGAATTTTGCTGGATTAATTTTGGATATAAAAATATCATTATTCTTCTTCACGATTGTCCGCCATTCATAATCAGCCGATTCTAGAAGATTTCTGGTCACATATTTGGTCTGAGGAAATTTCACCCAACCAATTAATGACATATTTGCATCCCAAATAATTTAATTGACACTTCAATTTTGCACGGTATAATAGAAATATGATTGCAAGATCGATAGACCTTCCATTTAAAAAAAATAGCGTATTCCTTTTTGGTCCGCGGCAGGTGGGCAAGAGTACGCTGGTGCGGCATTTGCTCTCCGATGAAGAGCATATTGAGATTGACCTTTTAAAAAGTGATATTTTACTGAAGTACAAGGCCAACCCAAGCCAATTACGGGCAGAATGCGAATTTTTTATAAAAGAAGAAAGGAAATTTTATGTGTTTATCGACGAAATTCAGAAATGTCCTGAAATATTAAACGAAGTTCATTATCTCATAGAGAAATTTGACAAAAGGATTATTTTCATTCTTACCGGTTCAAGCGCTCGGAAGCTAAAGAAAGCTTCCGTAAATATGCTGGCAGGAAGGGCCTGGCAGTATTATCTATACCCATTCACACATGTTGAAATTGGTGAAACCTTTGATCTTGATCTTGCAATCACCAGAGGAACACTTCCTCCTATAATTGATGAGTCTATTGAAGATACGTTCCGAATGCTCAGAACATATGTGCAAACATACCTCAAAGAAGAAATTCTTGACGAGGCCATTGTAAGGAATATCGGTGCCTTTAGCCGGTTTTTGGACATTGCCGCTGACCAGAGTGGTAAAATTGTGAATTATTCAACCATAGCTCGCGACACCGCCGTGAGCAGCAATACCGTTAAAGGGTATTATCAGATTTTGGAGGATACCCTCATCGCATTGAAACTTGAACCGTATCTGAAAAGTACCCGCAAGCGCCTTACGATGCATCCCAAATATTACTTGTTTGATATCGGGGTTATCAATGCCATTAACGGAAGAATCTCCCCATCGTCTGTCAAGGGAACCAATACATACGGAATATTGTTTGAACATTTTGTCATACTTGAAACTTGCCGCCTGATTCATTATGCTGAGGTACCTTACAAAATCTATCACTGGCGCTCTTCCCACGGAGCCGAAGTTGATTTGATCATAGAAGGCGAAGACGCTTTGTGGGCAGTTGAAATAAAATCCTATCCGACCATTAAATCCGGTAATCTAACAGGTTTGAAATCATTCATGGATGATCATCCCAAGGCCAGACCGCTTTGCGTATCTACCTGTGAGACGCCGTATATGGCAGGGGTAACCCAGGTGATTCCATGGAAGTACTTTTTTGGAAAAGATTTCTTAAGCATTGCTTAGAAGTCGTTGAGTGATTGATCTATATTTCTCTATTTGACAGGTTATTAAATCTAAAGTATTAGCCTTAGTAATCTCCTGAGTTCCATACCTTTATCCGAATAATCAGATTTAAATATTATACTTTTGGAGGGCCAGAAAAAAATGGAGTGCCCGCAATGCCAGTCTGATAATCGTGAAGGGGTAAAGTTCTGTGAAGAATGTGGAGAAAAACTTGAATTAGAATGTCCTGCCTGCCAAGCGAAGATCCCTTTAGAAAAAAAATTCTGTGGTGAGTGTGGCCACAAATTAGCCCCGATTCCAGAAGCGCTTCCGGTGGATTACGCACGGCCTCAATCATATACGCCCAAGCACTTGGCCCAGAAAATTCTCGCCCACCGAAGCACCATCCAAGGGGAACGTAAACTGGTAACCGTCCTTTTTGCAGACGTGGCCAACTACACGGCCATGTCTGAAAATCTCGACCCTGAAGAGATTCATCGCGTCATGGATGAGTGTTTCAAAATTCTGATGGATGAGATCCACCGCTATGAGGGGACCATCAATCAGTTCACCGGAGATGGCATCATGGCCCTTTTCGGCGCTCCCGTAGCCCACGAAGACCATGCCCAGCGAGCGTGTTATGCTGCGTTGTCCATCCAGAAAGCCATCGGCAGCTTCAGCATTGACATCAAGAGAATACACGGCATTGCCTTCAATATGCGCATCGGGTTGAATTCCGGTCCGGTGATTGTGGGCTCCATCGGAGACGACCTGCGTATGGATTATACGGCAGTGGGTGACACGACCAACCTGGCCGCCCGCATTCAGCAGAACGCAGAGCCGGGTGAAGTCTGGTTGAGCCAGGCAACCCGCGATATCGTCAAGAATTACTTTCGAGATGAACATATGGGCAATATCGCTTTAAAGGGCAAAGCCGAAGCACAGCCGATCTATCAGATCATCGCCGAGCGGCCAGGGGTGCGCACACGATTTGATGCAGGACTTGTGCGGGGCGTGACCGGCCTTGTCGGCCGCGATGCTGAAATGGAGGCGCTCACGACAGCCTTCAACAGAGCCAAAGACGGTGAGGCTCAGGTGGTGGATGTCGTCGGAGAAGCCGGTGTGGGTAAAAGCCGCCTGGTGTATGAGTTTCAAAAATCCCTGGATAATGATGCGATTTTTCTCGCCGGTATTTGTATCCACTACGGTCGCAACATCAATTTTCTTCCGCTAATTGATGTCGTGAGAGCGGCTTTCGGCATCGAAGAAGGCATCACCCGGGAGCAGGTCGGAGAGCGCATCGCTGCAGAAGCGACCAACGAACTGGCAACCATGATTCCGTTTTACCGAAGGCTGCTGGCGCTTGAGGTGGAGGATCGCAAATTCAGGTCTTTGAGTCCGGAAGGACGCAAATTTGGAACCTTTGAAGCCGTCAAAAATCTTTTTTTCACCGTCAGTGACAAAAGGCCGCTGGTGATTTTCTTAGAAGATGTCCATTGGATGGATAAGGTTTCCGAAGAGTTTTTTGCCTACCTTTCCCGGTCCTTTCTGAAAAAATCGATTTTGATGATTGCCGCCTACCGTCCTGAATGTGTTCCTTCCTGGGCGCAGGGTGCTCACTACCAGCGGCTGGGATTGGAAACCCTCAGCTCCAATTCTTCCATGCAGCTTGTTCGTAATATACTGCATGGAATGGATTTGGAGACCGGTGTGGAGCACAAGATCATCGAGAAGACCGGTGGGAACCCATTTTTCATCGAAGAGATTGTCAGAGAGCTTGTTGAAAGGGGAGACCTGGTAAAATTAGGAGATCAATATGTGTCTGAGCGCCCCATCGATCAAGTGGAGATTCCCAATACCGTGCAGGGCGTTCTGGCCGCTCGCATGGACCGGTTGAGTGAAGATCTGAAACGCACCATGCAGGTGGCCAGTGTCATCGGCCGAGATTTTGCGTTTCGACTGTTGAGAAGCATCATGGAGTTGGGGGAAGAACTGCGGATTCATTTAGCCAATTTAGTGGGACTCGAAATCCTTTATGAAAAAGCCCTCTACCCCGAGCTGGAATACATCTTCAAACATGCTCTCACCCAGGAAGTGGCCTACGAAAGTTTGTTAAAACAAAGAAGACGGGAGATCCACGGCCGCATCGCCCGTGCCATCGAAGAATTGTATGCCGATCGCCTCGAAGGTTACTATGAGGTGCTGGCACATCATTACGAGCAAAGCGGAAACGCTGCCAAAGCGGTTGATTATTTAATCCTGGCCGGTGAAAAATCAAACGCCAGTAATGCGGTTCAGGCAGCAGACCAATTTTTTCAAAAGGCTCGAGAGCTGATGGAAGGCTCAAATATTGAATTGAATCCAAAGGCAAAGGTGCGATTGTATCGGGGCATGGCTCGAGCCAGTCTGAATATCGGCGACATTGACACTGCCGCCGATGGATTTCGAAGGGTTATCGACATTAGCCGTCGCCATGGCATGCTGGAGCATGAAAGAAAAGGAATGATCGGGTTAACCTCTATGATGTTCATGTGGCCGAAAAGGATCGAAGCAGAACAAACCATGAAAGAGGCGATTGATTGGGCGCAAAATAGAGGGGATAAGGAACTGGAGAGTATAACACTGTCAAACCTGGCTCATGGTCAATGTACCTATGGCGATTTAGCCGAAGCACATCAGGTTGTAATTCGCGCAGAGCAACTGGCTGCGGAAACAAAAAAATCATTGCCGATCTTTACCGCTCGTCTGACACGGTCATTTACAGAGAGATTGCTCGGCAGTCCTCAAAGATCCGTTGAATTGACCGAAGGCATGTTTAAATCGCTTCGCAAATCGTTTGCCATGAATCCACTCATGAATGTAATTTTATTGAGAGGTATGGCCCTGGCGGAAATCGGACGGATTGAAGACAGCATCGCTATTTTTATGGATGGCATTGAGCTTTTTGAAAAGCTCGGCGCTTCTTTTCGCCTCGGGTCATTTAACAACTGCCTGGGCTATTGCTACGGTGAGATTCATCAGCACAAACTGGCCTGGAAATATAATCTGAGAAGTGAGGAGATTGTCCGGCGCCAGATGCAAGAATCTCCCATGGGCCGGAGCTTGTATGGCGAAATACTGGCACAGACGAATGTCAATCTAATGGAAAATCTTTTTGACCAAGGCAATCTGGATGCGGCCTGGAAGCGAATGGAATCCTTTCGAAAAGAATCAAATAATGAAGATTTCAACCTGTTTCGTCAGCAATGGGAGTCCCGCATGAATTATCTGGCCGCCCAAATTCTTTTGCAACGGGGTGACCTCGATAGAGCTGAACGCGTTATCCGGAAGGGCATCGAAACGGCCCAATCACGACACACCAAAAAGAGGGAAGGCAGTTTTTTACGTTTACTCGGAGAAATTCAAAAGCAGCGCAATGAGACTGAAAACGCCATTGTAAATCTAAACAAGGCCATTGAGATACTCATTGCGGTAGGCAATCCGCGCCAGCTCTGGCAGGCCCATGCATCACTGGCCAGGGTATTTAAAAAACTGGGGAAGCATAGCGAAGGACGTGAACAATGGGGCATGGCTTCAGAGATTATTCACCAGACAGCCCACGGACTTTCCGATCGCAAGCTCAGAAAAGGTTTTCTTGATGCCCAATCGATTGGAGAAATCCTTTCAAAGGCAGAAGGTTGAATCCTAATTGAGAGAAAACCCTCAGCCTTGCAGAGTTCAATCAACGATAATCCAGAAAGCAGGAGGTTGTCACATGAAAGATGTTTATGAGAGATTAAGAAAGAAAATAGACGATCTGGGCACCGGGTATCCCGCCACGGATAGCGGCGTGGAAATCAGGATTTTGAAAAGGTTGTTCAGCGAGGAAGAAGCCGATTTGTTTGCCCGGTTGACCCCACTGTTAGAAACACCGGTGGAAGTTGCCAAACGCCTCGACCTTGACGCTGATAAGGCTGGTGAGCTTATGGATCGAATGGCAAAAAAAGGGCTGCTTTTTCGACATCAAAAGGGCGATACGGTAAGGTATGCCCCCCAGCCTTATGTAGCCGGTATCTTTGATATGCAGGTCAATACCATGGATCGGGAGTTGGCTCTGGATCAGGATGAATACTATGATACGGCCCTCGGGCCCACCCCGCAATCATTTAAAACCCCATTGTTCCGTACGATTCCCATAAACCGCGAGCTGGCAACTCAATGGCCGATTGCTCCTTACGAAGATGCGCTTGGCATTTTGGAAAGCCATGATGTTATTGCCGTGATCCCTTGTGTTTGCCGCACCTGGAGGAAGTTGAGCGATAAGGGTTGCGAAAAACCGGTAGAGGCTTGCTTGCAGCTGGGCTCCAGTGCGCACCATTTCATAGAGCAGGGTATAGGAAGGCTTATCAGCAAGGAAGAGGCAAAAGAGATCATCAAAACCAGCGACGAAGCCGGATTGGTATTGCAACCCTTTAATTCCCAGAAAGTTGGCACCATATGCAGTTGCTGCGGGGATTGCTGTGCGATGCTCAGATCCTTAAAGAAACAGCCTATACCGTCTGCAGCAGTCCACAGCAATTACTATGCGGAAGTCGATGCCGAGGGGTGCAGCGGATGTGAAACCTGCCTGGACCGCTGCCAGATGGAAGCCATCGATATGGTGAATGAAATAGCCGAGATCAATCTGGATCGATGTATCGGCTGCGGCTTGTGTGTCTCTACATGTGAGACGGACGCCATGCATCTGGTAAAAAAAGCGGACGATCAGCTGTATGATCCACCCCAATCATTAACCGAAACCTACATGCGGATTGCGCAAGAGAGGGGAAAAATTTGATGCCTCAATGATGGAAGCTCACTAAGGAGGGAAGGCATTATGGATAAGATAGCATTTCAAGACGAAAGCTATTGTAAAGGGAACCATTGCTGGGTATGCGGCAATGACAATCCACACGGCCTGTATCTCAAGAGTTACTGGGAAGGAGATGAGTCGGTTGGTACCTGGAAGGCAGAGGACTTTCACACCGCAGGCTGGCCGCAAGTCCTCAACGGCGGTATCATCTGCGGCTTAATCGACTGTCATTGTGTGCTTACCGCTATGGCGGCTTCCTATAAAGATAAAACTCCCCAGGAACGGGAAGCCCCGGATTATTGGTTCGCGACCGGATCTCTGAAAGTGGATTTTTTGAAACCCGCACCGGTTGATAAGCCCGTTCATTTACGTGCGCGAATTACGGACATGCAGGAAAAGAAAGCCTTAGTCAGATGTTCTCTGTATTCAGAGGGAGAAGAATGCGCCCGTGGAGAGGTGGTGGCTGTGAGGGTGCCAGCTGGTGCAGGTCCGAGAAAATGAAGCGGGGTGTGCCCATGATCTGTCCAACGTGCAAGTCTGATAATCGTGAAGGGGTAAAGTTCTGTGAAGAATGTGGAGAAAAACTTGAATTAGAATGTCCTGCCTGCCAAGCGAAGATCCCTTTAGAAAAAAAATTCTGTGGTGAGTGTGGCCACAAATTAGATGTTCCGGTTGATTCATCCCCCAAAGATCTCTCCTTTGATGAAAAAATCGCAAAAATTCAACGTTACCTTCCTGAAGGCCTGACTGAAAAGATCCTCTCTCAACGAGACCGGATCGAAGGTGAACGCAAGCAGGTCACGGTGATGTTTTGTGACCTGGAGGGATTTACTCAGATTTCTGAGAAGTTAGGGCCTGAAGATGCTTATACGATAATTGATCAGATCTACGAGATTCTGATTCACAAGGTGCACGATTATGAGGGCACGGTCAACGAGATGACCGGAGATGGGATCATGGCGCTATTCGGAGCTCCTATTGCACTTGAGGAAGCTCCTCAACGAGCGATTCGGTCTGCAATGGCCATTCACCGTGAAATGGCTATGTTCAGTGACAAGATAAAAGAAGAGGCAAGGGGTATTCCACCGCTCAAAATGCGCGTCGGCATTCATACTGGATTGGTGGTATTGGGCACCCTGGGAAATGACCTTAGGGTGGAATTCAAGGCTGTGGGTGAGACGGTGAACCTGGCTTCGAGGATGGAAGGCTTGGCGGAGCCAGGGGCAACCTATGTGACACAAGATACATATAAGCTCACGGAGGGATTTTTCCGGTTTGAAGCTCTGGGAGAGAAAAAAGTCAAGGGCAAGGCAGAGCCAGTCAGGGTGTACAGGGTGATTGGCCCAAGCACCAGGAGGACCAGGTTTGACGTCAGTGCTGAGCGAGGTTTGACTCCTTTTATAGGAAGGGATAGGGAACTTGAGCTGCTGCTGGATGGTTTTAAGAGGGCCAAGTCGGGGCGAGGACAAGCCATTTCAATAATGGCTGAGGCAGGAGTAGGCAAATCAAGACTCTTATATGAGTTCAGAAAGGCCGTTGTTAATGAAGATGCAACCTTTTTGGAAGGAAAGTGCTTATCCTACAATAGAGGAGTTGCCTATCATCCGGTAACAGACACTTTAAAAGCAAATTTTGATGTTCTCGAAGACGATGGGGCAGCGGAGATCAGAGAAAAGGTGATAAAAGGCTTAAAAACATTGGAATTAGATGAAGTTTTAATACAGCCGTATTTTTTGGAACTTTTATCTGTCAAAGACAGCGGTATCGACAAGATATCGATGAGCCCTGAGGCGAAGAAAGATCGAATTATGGAGGCATTAAAGCAGGTTGTCCTTAAAGGCTCTGAAATCAGGCCTCTGATTCTAACATATGAAGATCTTCACTGGGTGGATAAGAGTTCGGAGAATGCACTGCAATATGTTTTGGAGAGCATACCGGCGGCAAGAGTCTTAATGCTATTCACCTATCGCCCAGAATTTGTGCATACCTGGGGCAGCAGGTCCTTCCATAGTCAGATAACTTTGAATCGACTCTCAAATCGTGAGAGCCTTATCATGATATCTCATCTCTTAGGCACAGAGGACATCGAAAGTGGTCTTGCGGATTTGATCCTGGAAAAAACGGAAGGCATTCCTTTTTTCATCGAAGAATTTATGAAGTCCCTCAAAGAGCTAAAGCTAATCGAGAAGAGGAACGGTAGATATTATTTCGTAAAAGACATTCGAGATATTGCTATTCCTTCCACTATTCAAGATGTGATCATGGCCAGGGTGGATTCACTCCCAGATGATGCCAAAGAGGTTCTGCAAACAGGAGCTGTTATCGAACGGGAGTTCAGTTATGAGCAGATAAAGCGGGTTTCCAGCCTCCCCGAAAAGAAATTGCTCTCGAATTTATCCGCTTTGAAGGATTCAGAGCTTCTCTATGAGAGAGGAATTTATCCTGAGTTAACCTATATATTCAAGCATGCTTTAACCCGTGAAGTTGTCTATGATTCTATTTTGACTAAAAGAAAAGAGAATTTGCACGCAAAGGTCGCTTATGCCATCGAAGATCTGTATAAAGAAAATATTGCTGAGTATTACGGAGCCTTGGTAGAGCATTTTATTGAAAGCGAAATTTATGAAAAAGCAGCCGAATATTCAAAACTGGCCTCCCGAAAGGCCATAAAAACAGCTTCAATAAATGATGCAATATCATATACGAAAAAGTCAATATTTTCCCTCGAAAAATTACCCCTGACGGATGAGGTTCAAAAATTTATCATCGATGCCAGAACTAAACTTGGTGTTAATTTGCTTGAATTGAATTATTTTCACGAAGCAATTGAAGCTATTAAGCCAATTACTGAGGTGGCTTTAAGGGCCAATTATGAAAAAAGGATTCCTCAGATATATACGATTGTGGGGGCCGGACGGTTTTGTATCGAAGAAAATTTTCAAGAAGCATTTGACTATTTAGAGGAGGCATTAAGAGTTTCTAAAAAAACAAACGATACGGGTTCACTCCTTTATGCCAACTATTATATGGGATATGCTCTGTCTGTTAATTGTGAATTTGAAAGAGCGATG
>JASFPE010000152.1:0-10764 GCA_050116155.1 Desulfobacterales bacterium | reverse complement strand
GGAAGAGTTCGATATTGATATATCCGATGAAGATGCAGAAACCATTGCCACCGTTAACGACGCCATCGCTTATATCAATGCCCATTAATGGGTGCGCCCACTAATTGGTGATCAGCCATAAATGGCGATTTTTTGCGGTCTTTGCCTAAAGCATAAAATAATATCTTCGAATTAGTGAATGGCTGTCTGCCTGTCCGGCAAATGGATATTCCCTAGATACTGCTGAGAAGATCTTTTCCGGAGGCTTCCATAGGGCAGAACTGTTTTACGGAGGTGGATGGTCACTCTTGGATGTTAAGGCACGGGCAGGACTGAATGGTTGTTTTCCGGGAAACCGGGCAATCATTAAAGAAGCAGATGTATAGTGAAAACATCTGCCGCCATTTAGCGCTTGAAATACAATTTGGTTTTCAGGAGGTATTGTGAATAGACGGGTAGTCATCACCGGATTGGGACTGGTCACTCCCCTGGCCATTGGTACGAAAGAGACATGGGATGCTCTTTGTGCCGGCAGGTCCGCTGTAGGTGAAATCACCAGGTTTGATGCCTCAGCGCTTCAGACGCAAATCGCAGCTGAGGTTAAAAATTTTCATGCTGATGATTTTTTTTCCAAAAAGGATGCCAAACGTTTTGAGCCTTTCGTATCCTATGCCCTGTCAGCGACGCAATTGGCCCTGGAAGACTCAGGCTTAAAAATTGACGATTCAAATGCTTCCCGTATTGGTGCGATTACCGGTTGTGGTCTTGGTGGACTTAGTTTTATGGAGGAAACTGTCTATAAAGTCCACAGGGGTAATTCAAGACGAGTGAGCCCATTTTTTATTCCAATGATGATTGGCAATATGGCGCCGGGATTGATTTCCATTCATTATGGAGCTAAGGGTCCGAACTCATCGCTTGCCACTGCCTGCGCGGCTGGGTCACATGCGGTGGGTAATTCTTTTAAGATTATTCAGGAAGGCCGGGCCGATGCCATGATCACCGGGGGCACCGAAGCAGTTATTACGCCGACCTGTATTGCCGGATTTAATGCCATGAAAGCCCTATCCACGCGCAACGACGAGCCTGAAAAAGCCTCACGCCCGTTTGACCGCGACCGTGACGGCTTTGTGGTGGGCGAAGGTGCCGGAATCATGATTCTCGAGGCCTTGGATCACGCGCTGAATCGAGGGGCTCCGATTTATGCGGAGATGATCGGCTACGGGATGACGGGCGATGGATACCACATCACCTCACCGCCGCCCGATGGTGATGGTGCCGCGCGCTGTATGTCGGCGGCTCTGGAAGATGCGAACATCCCCCCTGAGGCGGTGGACTACATCAATGCGCATGGGACCTCCACACCGCTAAACGATTTATATGAAACCCGGGCGATAAAAGCTGTATTTGGCGCGCATGCTCCATTGCTGGCGATCAGCTCCACCAAATCCATGACAGGCCATTTGCTGGGGGGTGCCGGTGGAATTGAGACCGCATTCACCGCCTTAACGCTGCATGACGATATTATTCCACCGACGATTAATCATGAGCATCCGGGTGATGAGTGCGATCTGGATTACGTTCCGCAGGTGGCCCGCAAAACCACCGTCAAGGTTGCCATGACCAATTCCTTTGGTTTCGGCGGGACCAATGCCTCGCTGATTCTCAAGAAATTTAAGGGGTAATTTTATTAAAATCGATACCATCAAGGAGGGGGGGATTTATGAAGTGTCCATATTGTGGAGAAGTTGACAACAAGGTAATCGATTCAAGATTAAGCAAGGATGCCAGCGTGATTCGACGGCGTAGAGAATGTATCGGCTGTACCAGGAGATTTACAACTTACGAGCACATCGAAGATATTCCCATCATGATTATCAAGAAAGACGGACGCCGTGAAATTTTTAACCGTGAAAAAGTACGCTCAGGTATTCAAAGGGCCTGTGAAAAGCGTAACATCAGTATGAACCTGATTGAAGAATTTATCGATGAACTGGAAAGAGATCTTCGAGAAACCGGTGAAAAAGAACTTCCAGCCTCTGCCATTGGCGAAAAGATCATGGGCAAGCTACATGAACTCGATGATGTTGCCTATGTGCGGTTTGCTTCCGTTTATCGCGAATTTAAAGATGTAAATGATTTTTTTGCCGAGCTTAAGACCTTATTGAGCAATCAACAAGACACGTGATTAAATGGATGATCACGATTACATGGACATGGCTCTGGATCTTGCGTTAAAAGGTCAGGGCTTTACCTCACCCAATCCGATGGTTGGGGCAGTAGTCGTGAAAAACGGCAAAGTGGTCGGCACCGGATACCATCAGGCTGCCGGAAAGGCGCATGCCGAAGTAAATGCCATAAATGATGCCGGTGGCGACACCAATGGCGCCACACTTTATGTTAATTTAGAGCCCTGTAATCATACCGGTCGAACCCCACCCTGTACAAAAAAAATTCTAAACTCCGGAATTAAACGTGTCGTCGTTGCAATGCAGGATCCAAATAGCGATGTAAAGGGTGGCGGCATTGATTTTCTTAAGAAAAACGGCATCGATATTTCACTAGGAATTTGTGAAGCCAAGGCCCGAAGGCTAAATGAGATATTTGTGAAATACATCCGTACCAAGCGCCCCTTTGTCATCCTGAAATGTGCGGCCACGTTAGACGGTCGAATCGCCACACGGACCGGTGATTCCAGATGGGTTACCAATGAACAATCGCGGGGCGTCGTCCACCAGCTGCGGCATGCCGTTGATGCCATTTTGGTGGGTATCAATACGGTCAATGCAGACGATCCCAGTTTGACGACCCGACTCCCCCATGGCAGAGGAAAAGATGCCATTCGTGTCATCCTGGATACGAATCTTTCCATCTCGCCGGATGCCAGGGTATTGCGACTGAATTCCGATTCTGATACTATTCTGGTTGCCGGAAGATCGGCCATAAAAGAAAAAAAAGCGGCATTAGCGGCAAACGGTGTACGGGTGATTGAATCTGTGCTCAAAAATAAACGCATCGATATGGATCTTCTGATGGATCAACTGGGCGCGGTGGGTATTACCAGTCTTCTGATTGAGGGCGGTAGCCGTGTGATTGCATCGGCTCTCAATGCCGGAATTGTTGACAAGATCATGTTTTTTTACGCCCCCAAGCTTACCGGTGGAGATGATGGGGTGCCCATCTGCCGTGGGAAGGGTCCCGATCTAATGGTTGATTGCATCGCGGTCAAAGATGTCACGCTACAGCGCTTTGGCGATGATGTTATGATCGAAGGCTATATTGATAATTCCTGATTAATACTTATTTTATATGGTTTAGGAAAGTCATCACCCGCAAGAGTTCAGTTCCAAGTTAGGGGCTTTGCCCAATTGGAATGTTGGAATTATGGGCACGAAGTGAAGCTTTAGCGCTATATTGGAAGTATGGGTTTTGTGATAATGTATTGTTGGATCAATGGCAATTTTCATTAGCCATTTTCCCATCATTCCACTATTCCATTATTCCATAATATTAGCCGAAATTCTGTTGCCTGAATTACAATCTATTTATCCCGCAGCGGGATAAGATTCTTGAGTTGCCAATTATGTTTACCGGTATCATAGAAGGTCTGGGATCTATATCCGCAATCAATTCATCCGGAGCGGGTAGACGTCTGGCGGTCGAGTCGGATTTCCGGTTGGAACAAACCAGGATCGGAGAAAGCATCTCGGTCAGTGGAGCCTGTTTAACCGTTGTAAAGCTTGATCAGAAACGTTTTGAAGTGGATGTCTCGCCGGAGACGCTTGAAAGAACTACTTTTGCCAGCGCCAGGATTGGAGATCGTGTAAATCTCGAGCGGGCCATGCGCCTTTCCGATCGCATCGACGGACATCTCGTTTCCGGTCATATTGACGGAATGGGAATGATCCGGCATCGGGAAAATGTCGCCAATGCGATTATTGTGAAAATCGGGGTTTCGGCTGCTTTGACACGATATATGATACCAAAGGGTTCGGTTGCTGTGGATGGTATCAGTCTGACCATTAATTCCGTTGAAAAAAAAGAGTTTACCGCCAGCATTATTCCGCATACCGCAAAAATTACCACTATCGGCATCAAACGCATCGGAGATCCGGTTAATATTGAAACCGATATGATTGGTAAATATGTGGAATGCTTTCTCAGGGGAGAGGCGTCTCCACAAAACGAAAATACGCCCGAAAAATCCGGTATTGACATGGATTTTCTGGCCAAGACAGGATTTATCTAAACGCAATAGTTCAGCCAATAAGACACGAAGACACAAAAAAAGAATATCAATTTTAACGTGCCGTTTATTAAAAAAGGCATCAATAGAATTATTTATAACCTTTGTGGCTTAGTGCCTTAGTGGCTAAACTACCACATCTAAATTATAGGAGAAAAAGAAACAACATGCCAATTTTAACCGTTGAAGAGGCGATCAGGGACATTCGAGCCGGAAAAATGATCATTCTGGTGGACGATGAAGATCGTGAAAATGAGGGTGATCTTTGCATGGCCAGCGAGAAGGTTACACCGGAGGCCATCAATTTTATGGCAAAGTACGGCCGTGGCCTCATCTGCCTTTCGATGACCGCCGAAAAAATCGATTCGCTAGATTTGCCGCCAATGGTCGACAACAATCAATCCCCGTTGGGCACCGGTTTCACGGTGTCCATTGAAGCGCGCTGTGGTGTGAGCACCGGAATATCAGCCGCCGATCGTGCTACCACAGTCTTAACTGCCGTGGCAGAAAATGCCAAGCCCGGGGACCTGGTAAGACCCGGACATATTTTTCCTTTGAGGGCTAGAGAAGGCGGGGTTATTGTTCGGGCCGGTCAAACTGAAGGCTCTGTGGACCTTGCCAGGCTTGCGGGCTTAACGCCATCGGGGGTCATTTGTGAAATCATGGATGAAGATGGTACGATGGCGCGCATGCCGGCCTTGGAAAAATTCAGTACCAAACATGGTATCGGCATCTGCACCATTGCCGACATCATTGAATACCGGATGCGGACCGAATCTTTTGTACGTCGCGTCGCCGAAACAGTGATTCCGACCTCGTATGCCGGTGAATTTAAGGCGGTTGTATACGAGAATGATGTCGACAATTTACTACATATTGCCATGGTCAAAGGCGAACTTGACGCGCAACAGCCTGTGTTGGTTCGTGTGCATTCCGAGTGTTTAACCGGTGATATTTTCGGCTCTCTGCGATGTGATTGTGGTCCCCAGCTACAAAAGGCCATGAGCATGATTGATAAAGAAGGCAGGGGTGCACTGCTTTATATTCGTCAAGAAGGCCGCGGTATCGGTCTGGTCAACAAGATAAAAGCCTATGCACTTCAGGATCAGGGATTAGATACGGTTGAAGCCAATGAAAAACTCGGTTTCAAACCGGATATGCGCAATTACGGAATCGGCGCTCAAATCCTGGTAGATCTTGGAATCCGAAAAATGAAGCTGATGACCAACAATCCAAAAAAAATGGTCGGGCTTGACGGTTACGGGCTTAGCATCGTCGAACAGATACCCATCGAAGTCGAGCCGAATGAGTTCAACAAATGTTATCTGGAGTGCAAAAAATTAAAAATGGGGCATCTTTTAAACCTAGATGCCACACCTTAGCTGGATAAACCGGAAATCCGAAACTCGAAATCCGAAATCCGAAACAATTTCAAAATTCTAAATCATAATTTTCAAAACGTTTGGGATTTTGGTCATTTGATATTCGAATTTGTTTCGAGTTTCGATATTCGAATTTCGAATTTTTTAAATGACCCACAAAAATTCTATACTGAAAGTCTAGATTAATTCAATCGACAACGAATTGCATGATCAACTTTCATCGAAAGGAGCACAAATGCCCGAGGTTCTTGAAGCCAAACTTATTTCCGAGGCCAAGAAGTTTGCCATTATCGTGAGCCGTTTTAATGATTTTATTACCGAAAAGCTATTGAATGGTGCTCTGGACGCCCTGATACGCAGTGGTGCTGAAGACAAGGATATTGAGGTTATTAAGGTGCCCGGTTCATTTGAAATCCCTTTGATTGCAAAAAAAATAGCCCAGAAGAATCGGTTTAACGCCATAATATGCTTGGGCGCTGTAATTCGGGGATCAACACCACATTTTGACTATGTAGCTGCCGAAGTATCCAAAGGCATCGCCAGTGTCAGTCTGGAGTCGGAGACACCCATTATCTTTGGTGTGATAACCACAGATACCATCGAACAGGCCATCGAGCGGGCAGGCACCAAGGCGGGTAACAAAGGATGGAGTGCTGCTATGGCGGCGGTTGAAATGGCAAACTTAATTGAGATAGTGGGTCAAGCATAACCATGGGAATTCGGCGCAGGTCGCGAGAGCTTGCCATGCAAGCACTTTTTTATATGGATATCCATCAAAACTCCTCCCAGGAGCTGCTCGAGCGGTTTTGCGAATATTTTTCGCCACCGGAAAAAACGCGCCCGTTTTTCTTTAAGCTGGTCAACGGTGTTTTAGCGAAGAAAACCGAAATCGATGCACTGATCGAGCGGTATTCTGAAAATTGGGAACTCAGCCGGATGTCGTTTGTGGATCGAAATGTGATCCGAATTGCGATATATGAAATGTTATACTGTTCTGATATTCCCCCAAAAGTATCGATTAATGAAGCGGTTGATGTCGGAAAAAAGTTCGGAACCGAAGAATCCGGAGCGTTTATTAACGGAATTATCGATAGTATTCGAATCGAACTGGAAAAAAAGGAGATTTCAATCAATGATAACGCCATGCTGGAGTAACCGGCGTGGCCCGCTTTTTGTTTCCGTGTTAATTTATTTGTGACCGGAGACCAGCAGTCAATTGTTACAGATTGATTGCTGGTCTCTTTATTGAAGGGATTCATGTGCTGTTTGTTGTTGAATAGTTGATTTTTAGAATAAAAGGAGACTGCCATGATAATTAAGTGCTTGCCCGTTGGGCCGATAATGGCAAATTGCTTTATTTTGGGCTGTGAAGAAACATTGCGTGCCGCTGTAATCGATCCGGGAGATGAGGCAGATCGGATCTTAACGTCTATGGCAGAATCACAATTGACGCTCGAATATATTATTAATACCCATGGTCATTTTGATCACGTTGGGGCCAATAAACGTTTAAAAGATGCCAGCAATGCACCTATCTTGATTCATGCCCTCGATGCCCCGATGCTAAGCCAGCTTGCTGCCAGTGCATCTGCCTGGGGATTGACGATAGAGAACTCGCCTCTACCGGATCGGACCATCGATGAAGGTGATACCGTCAGCGTTGGTAATATCACCTTAACCGTGATCCATACACCCGGTCATACCCCGGGTGGTGTTTCCTTGAAAACCCAAGGGCATGTATTTGTCGGTGACACACTTTTTTCGGGTTCAATTGGTCGTACCGATTTTCCGGGAGGTAATTTTGAGACTCTAAAGGCCAGCATTCAGGAAAAGCTATTTGCACTGGATGATGATGTCCAGGTCTATACCGGACATGGGCCTCAAACAACCATTGGACAGGAACGCAGATATAACCCGTTTGTGGGAGAGAATGCCGTATTTTATGGATAACTCAAAATTACGAAACTTAGATCGATTTAATAGTTTTTATTTGAGTATTGTAATTTGCCTGCCCGCCGCACTTCTGGCGGGGTGCTTTAGAATTAGGCCCTTATCCTATCCTTCATATCCTGTCGTTCCATATTCGATGCCCTGTCGTTTAAGCACATCATAATATATCATTATCTGTTTGATATATCGTATGGGTTCGGTGCCACGGCAATATCCATATTTAGATTTTTTATAATATTTTTTGTATCTTAATAGGGGAAGTGTCTTCTTTAAAGAAGCCCATTGATCGGGATTAAGTTTCATTTTTATGGCTAGATTGCGGGCGTCGCTGATATGCCCCTGGCCGACATTGTATGCTGCCAGTGAAATTAGCAGGCGATCTTCACCGTTGGCGCTGTCAAATTGATCAAAGAGATTCTTCAAATGTTTTACCCCGCCGTTAATATTTTCTACCGGATTATAGATATCCTTTACACCCAGGCTGCGAGCGGTTTTCGGAAGAAGCTGCATCAGACCTATTGCGCCAGCCCGGCTCCTGGCCCATGGGTTTAAGTGAGACTCCTGATATATTTGGGCTGCGATCAGGTACCAGTCAAAGTTGTGTTTTTTGGCCGCCGCCTTAATAAAAGGGCTATAGCGTGACAATCTATTTTTGATACGCTGATGAAAGACACTGAGATCAATGTAATCGAAATCCTTGGTATCGCCATAGTAGGTATTGTAGATTTCATCAAATTTTCGGTTTTCCTTTATGATTTTGAAAAAAGAATTAATGCTGGCCAGCAGTTGGCGTGATTTTGGATTAACCGCCCATCCAAGCTGCTTTGTATGACCAATCGGACTCTTCATGACAGCACCGGGATAATGTCTCCGGTTAGGAATCGCAATATTGTTGTCCGCAACGGTGATTTCGATTTTACCTTCGGATACTTTTTGAATCAGCTCCTCGGCGGGTACATCATCGTGCAATTTGATGGTGAGATCGATGCCTGTAACACGCAGTTTTTCGAGGCTTTCTTGATAGGCGCTGGCCCTGGCAACATGAATCGTCCTTCCGGCCAGATCTGCCTGGTCTTTTACCTTCCTATTTCTTCGATGGGTGATGATGTGTTGGCGTATTTCCATATAACTATCTGAAAATGAAGCTTTTTCTTCTTTAGACGGTGATTTTTTAATGCCGGCCGCGATTAATGCGCCGGTGCCGTCCACTAAGGGCGGAATCATATTTTCCCATTTATCTGCAATTTTTATCTTTAAACGGACACCCAAATAGTCTGCATATGCTTTGGCGAGATCATATTCAAAGCCCATGGGTTCATCTCGGTAAAAATAATAACAATGAGCGGTATTTTGAGTTATAACAGTTAGTTCTCCGGTTTTGAATATCTTATGCAGGGTAACGAATTTGTGGGCAGTGACAAAAGGGTAGGTAAAATACAAGACTACACCCACCCATACAAAGAATACCGTAAGGATAAATGTGGTCCTCTCAAATAGGATCTTGTTAATTGCCGAAAATGCCAACGCAGCAACTCCTAGTGTCGTGTCCCGGGTTTTGTAAATTACATATGAGTCTAGAATGCCCCAAGCTGGCAGGGCTTTATTTTAACATTCAACCCTTCGCATGCGGCACTGACCTTCATTTTGGGTATACCCAAATTTAAAGCAATATCCCACGCATTTTTGCATGATAGGTTGCCGTCTACCAGCGCTTCGCGGATGGCATCCTCTAATTTTGGATCGACCGGCAATTTGGGCGTGATAATCTTTTTTTTAGGTTTATAGCCAAATAAACCCAGCTGACATTTTACCAGTTCAAACTCAAGCAGATCCGCTGTTTTTCCAATTTCTGCGGGTGGTTGGTTAAGATCTTCGGCGAGTTTAAATGCGACCGCACAAGGCAATTCGCTGCCTTTTACACGGGCTGCCATTTTTTCTTTAATTAGCGGGTCCACCGCAGCTTGGTTTCCATGTTTTTGTGAAAACTTCTGGCCATTCTGACGTTTCATTAGGTAACTCCTTTATTAGTGTATTCCAACATCCCAATTGTGGCCAAGCCTCTAATATTACCGTGTATCTATTTTGCTTGAATAAATATAAGCTGTTTGCTAATTTAAATATTTATAATTAAAGGGAGTTTTTATATTGTATGAGGCAGAACGCCGGCGGGTACAGGCAATTATCCATGCGTGTGGTTTTACCCTGACGAGCTATTGTATTAATTTGTTTCATCACTTTACAGATCAGCTTATGGGCCTTAATAATAGTACTGGAACTGGATACGGATATTTAAGAATTCAGTAATATTCATATATAAGTAAGTATCAGGGGCAAAAACAAGATTCAGTATAGCATAATTACATTGCAAGATGCAATTAAAAGGCGGGATTATCCCACCCGATGGTTGCCGCTATGGCTTTTCATATAAAACGTAAGAATACGCATCAAATTAGCGTTGGCGCTGTCCGCATCGGTGGCATGGCGCCCATATCCGTACAATCCATGACCAATACGCCGACCGAGGATGTTGCGGCGACGGTTTCTCAGATTAAGGGTTTGGAGAACGCCGGCTGTGAAATCGTCAGAATAGCGGTGCCGGATACAGCAGCGGCGGAAGCGATCACTTCAATAAAGAAAAAAATATCCATCCCACTTATTGCCGATATTCATTTTGATTATCGGCTGGCTATCGCGGCGTCACGAGCCGGTGCCGATGGTTTAAGAATCAATCCGGGCAATATCGGTGGCCCCAAAAAAGTCAAAGCGGTTATAGACTGTGCCAAGGACCATGGTATTCCTATCCGAATCGGTGTAAATTCCGGCTCCCTTGAAAAAGATATCCTTAGCAAATATAATGAAGTAACGGCCGAGGCGATGGTTGAAAGTGCACTGCGGCATGTAGATTTTTTTAAATCGCTTGACTTTCACGAGCTAAAGATTTCATTAAAAGCATCAGATGTTCAGCGAACGGTGGAAGCCTACCGTCTATTATCCGGGCAATCCGACCTGCCGTTGCATGTCGGAGTTACCGAGGCGGGAACGCTTTTTTCCGGTACGGTGAAGTCTGCTCTGGGAATCGGGATGCTTCTGGCCGAAGGCATCGGCGATACGATACGGGTTTCACTGACCCGGGATCCGGTTGAAGAAGTGCGGGTAGGTTACGAAATTCTAAGAGCCCTAAACATTCGGAAACGTGGCCCGGAGATT
>JASFPE010000151.1:0-10806 GCA_050116155.1 Desulfobacterales bacterium | reverse complement strand
TCGGTCTTTATCTTCCAATTTCTCTGGGTCTGGAATGATTTTCTCGTGGCCCTGATTTATCTGGGGGCCACACCCAAGGTGGTGCCGGTCACACTCACGGTGGCCAATCTTGTGACCAACCGGGGACAAAACTGGGAACTGCTGACGGCCGCGGCGTTCGTTTCCATGGCGCTTCCGCTGGCGGTTTTCCTGTCCCTGCAACGCCACTTTGTTAGAGGAATTATTGCCGGCGCGATAAAAGGTTAACAAGAATATTCGCCCAAACATAAAAATCTTTCGCTTTGGGCATCTTGGGACACGGGGTGAGGTGATGCGCAAGATTTGACGAAACGATACTGTATGTTATAGTTGTGATTAAGATGAATTCAGTTGCCGAGATACAAAAAATACTGCTGGGCTGCGATCTGGACCGAACCATTATTCCCAATGGAATTCAGAAAGAATCCCCCCTGGCCCGCCCCTTGCTTCGCCGCCTTGCCCGTTGTCCGAATATTTATCTGGCATATGTCAGTGGACGTGATCAGAAACTCATCCGCGATGCGATTGCGGAATTTCATTTGCCTGTGCCGGACTGGGCCATCGGCGATGTCGGAACGACATTGTACCGTATTACAAACGGCAACTGGCAGTTGTCTGATGACTGGAATGCTGAGATCGGTCAAGATTGGAAAAGACTGGAGCGGGAGGAACTCACCTTGCTGCTGGGGGACATAAAAGAAATACAGCTGCAAGAGCCTGAAAAACAGAGCCAGTATAAATTGAGCTATTACACAGATCAAAATGTTGATTATCAGGCCTTGGTTAGAAATATTCGCGGTCGCCTGGCGAAACCGGGTGTCCGTGTTAGCATCATTTGGAGTGTTGATGAAATCGGTAAAATCGGTTTGCTGGATATTATCCCCGCCCGGGCAAATAAACTGCACGCCATCCGATTCCTCATGCAGCAGGAGCAGTTTTCTGAAGAACGTACCGTATTTGCGGGCGACAGCGGCAACGATCTGGATGTATTAACCAGCGGTTTGCAGGCAATTCTGGTAAAGAACGCCGCAGGAGACGTGCGCAAACAAGCGCTGGATGCCCTGTCGAGGAAAGGCATGACGAATCGTCTGTACTTACCCCGGGGAAATTATTTAGGCATGAATGGTAATTACGCTGCCGGAGTGTTAGAGGGGCTGGTTCATTTTATTCCTGAAACGGGTGGGATGATGGCCAGGGCCGTCGAAAAAATCAAATGCGCCTCTTGACGGCAAAACAGATAATATCCCTTCAGATTTGAGTGAGAATTTTAAATCATTTCGATATGTTGAAACAATCTAACAGAAAGGAACATATGTGATTCTGGTCATCGGTGAGATATTATTTGATGTATTTCCAAATTACAGGCGCCTCGGCGGGGCACCCTTTAACTTTGCCTATCATCTCAAGAATTTCGGCTTTGATGTGCGCTTCATATCGAGAATCGGAATGGACGATGCCGGCAAAGAAATCTTGCACAAACTGGAATTGTTTGATTTTGATCTGGACGACATCCAGCTCGATGATGTTCACCCGACCGGAACTGTAAATGTCCATTTGGATAAAGGCGGTACCCCCCAATTTGACATCATCTCCGATGTGGCCTACGATTATATTGAATTTAAACCGGCATACCATTCAGGCCTCATCGCTGAGGCCGAGCTTATCTATTTTGGTACGCTTGTACAAAGAAGCGAAACCGGTTTTAAGAATTTACAGAGATTTATAACTGTTGGCGCCTCGGAGACCCTTAATTTTTACGACATCAACCTCAGACCCGGCTGTTACAGCAACGCTGTAATTGAAAAATCGCTGACAAAGACAGATATTTTAAAACTAAGCATGGAAGAGCTTGGAAAATTAAGACAACTTTTATCTGTGAAAAAAAATAATGCCCCGTTTATTCAATATTTAATTAAAAAATACGCACTCAATACCGTATCGCTGACAAAGGGTGCGTCGGGAAGTGCGTTGTTCATCAATCAAAGTTCTTTCAGTTCAGACGCGGCAGAGGCGGTCAATGTTGTTGATTCTGTTGGCGCCGGTGACGCTTACGCGGCAATGCTGGCAGCAGGTATTCTCAGAGGTTGGCAGCCCGAGGAGATTTTAATACAAGCCTCCTTGTTCGCAGCGCGCATCTGTGAAATAAAGGGTGCAATTCCAGATTCACCTTCATTTTACGAACCTTTTAAACCGCTGTTCAGAAATAGTCGATAAAATGCCATCGCATAGATATCACATTCAGATGTTTAGTGTGCACGGCCTGCTTCGATCAGAGAGCATGGAATTGGGACGCGATGCCGATACGGGGGGGCAGATCAAATATGTTGTTGAGCTGGGCAATGCGCTCAGCCAGTGTGAAAATGTCGAGCGGGTGGAATTGTTTACCCGGCTGATTGTCGACAAAACCGTATCCGAAGACTATGCTAAACCCTTAGAAAAGGTCAACGACAAATTTTTCATCGTGCGCATTCAGTGCGGGGGCAGAAAATACATACGCAAAGAGCTGTTGTGGCCCCATCTGGATGAATTCGTGGATAAAACCATTAAGTACATTAAGCGCGAGAATGCCATTGCCGACATCGTTCACGGCCATTACCCAGACGGCGGTTATGTTGCAATGCAATTGGCGGAAATCTTCGGCATCCCGTTTATTTACACCGGCCACTCTCTGGGTCGCTCCAAATTGGAACGACTAACTGGTGACGGTGTGCAAGAAGCAGACATTATCAAAAAATACAAAATCGATCACCGTATTGAAATGGAAGAGGAAATTCTGAAAAAGGCCGATTTGATCATCGCCAGCACCACCCAGGAAGTCGATGAGCAATACGGGCAGTATCATAACAAAGATATACCAAAATTTCACATTATACCCCCGGGGCTGGATATCGAAAAATTCTATCCATTCTATCGTGATATGCTGCCAGATACCGCCAAAGAAGAAATTGAGATGTATGCCCGGGCGTCGATGCTGGAAGAGCTCAATCGATTCTTCATGCATCCCGACCGCCCATTGGTTTTGTCACTTTGCCGTCCAGACAAGCGCAAAAACATTGCCGGCCTGATCAAAGCTTACGGCGAGGATCTTGAACTGCAGTCGATGGCCAACCTCGCTGTTTTTGCGGGCATTCGCAAGGATATCTCCGCAATGGAAGACAACGAACGGGATGTCCTCACCGAAATTCTCCTGCTCATGGATAAGTATGATTTATACGGCAAAATTGCCATCCCTAAAAAACATGATTTCGAGCACGAAGTCCCCGAGTTATATCGGATTGCGGCGGAAAAGAAAGGCGTATTCGTCAATTCCGCTTTGACGGAGCCTTTCGGCCTCACCTTGATCGAGGCAGCCGCCTGCGGGCTGCCAATCGTAGCCCCTGACGACGGTGGCCCCCGGGATATCATCGAAAACTGTCAGTGTGGTATTTTGGTTGATACCACAGATACCCAAACCATCGCCGCCGCCGTGAAGCAAATTATCACCGACAGTGACAAATGGAAGCAGTATTCAAAAGCTGGCACCATGAATATTGGTAAACACTACACATGGGATAGCCATGCTGCTGCTTACACGAAACAAATCGGTCGCGTTTTTACAGATCAGGTTGACGAAAAGATGAAGGTTGCGGTGCCGTCTGATGCCATCGGCCGTCGTCTGGCAAAACTCAATTACTTTATTATTGCCAATATCGACAACACCTTGATCGGTGATGAGAATGAGCATTTAAAGGAACTCGTCATACTGTTACAGGAAAATCGCAAGCATATCGGATTCGGATTGGCAACAGGCCGTACCATTGAATCGGCGACGGATTTTCTGAAAAAGCATAGCGTACCGATGCCGGATGTGATCATTTCCTCGGTGGGATCGGAGATTTATTACGGCAAAAACCTGCATTTTGGACGCGGCTGGGAAAGCCACATTTCGGCAAAGTGGGATCGTGATAAAATCGTCAATTTGCTCAAGGATTTTCCATTTCTTGAATACCAGCGGGCCGAAGCACAGCGGCGTTTCAAGATCAGCTATGAAATAGATCCGGACAAGGACCGCTTGGCGATGATTCATGAGCGCTTGCTGAGAAATAAATGCCGTTACAATTTGATTTATTCCCAGAACAGGTATTTGGATGTTCTTCCTTTTCGGGCCTCCAAGGGCAAGGCAATCCGCTATTTGAGCTATAAATGGGAAATACCGCTGCGAAACTTTCTGGTCTGCGGAGATTCCGGAAATGATGAAGAGATGTTGCGGGGTGAGCCTCTGGGGGTGGTTGTTGGCAATTACAGCCCCGAGTTGAAAAAACTGAAAGGCATCCGGGATATTTATTTTGCCAAGCAGAAATATTCCGGCGGGATACTCGAAGGGATCAATCGATACAGCTTTATTGAAAAGGCAGCCCGGAGCTGAAGGATTCACCATGGAAAATTTGCTAAACTCGATATTTAAAACAAGGGGCCGTAAAGACTTCAAAGAATTTGTGGTCTTTATTGCAAATCAATCCCCCCCAATTTGTCTTAGAAACGGCATTATCCAGTTATTCCGTCAATACTGTGATCAGCACAATAAGAGTAAAAAATTCCGGCAGGACTCGGCGCTCTTCAATTTTATAAAAAAGGCCCAGGAGCTTTTCATCAATGATAGGCACCTGGTGATGTTGTACCGCTATGCAATGGCAAAATATCGACATTACCGTATTCGGGAGGATGGAGAATATATAGAAGAGATTTCACTGTCGGACTATTTGGACCTGAGAGATATTCATATGCTGAAGCATAAAACGGACAATAACCATCTGCATATCGATTTTATGCCCTTTTATGATTTTTCGCCATCAATTCGAGATACCCGAACCGTCGGCAATGGAATACGTTTCCTCAATCGCTATATGTGCAGCAACATATTCAGCCGACCCGATGAGTGGAATACAAAACTGTTTGAATTCATTAAACTGCACAAGCACAATGGGCAGCAATTGCTTGTCAACCAGGCACTGATCAAAGACCTGAAGGCGTTTTACAGCAAAGTAGAAAAAATGCTGGAATGGTTAAAGGGCAAGAATCCCGATGTTCCGTTTCGCAGGATTGAAACCAAAATGAAAAGAGAGGGATTCGAGGTTGGCTGGGGAGACACCGTGGGGCGAATCTTCGAGACCCTGCAGGCGCTGCTTGATCTCATCCATGAACCGACCGATAAACTGCTGGAACAGTTTATATCCCGTGTACCCATGCCATTGATCTCGAAGATCGCGATAATTTCTCCCCATGGTTGGTTCGGGCAAACCAATGCGCTGGGCAAACCGGATACCGGTGGTCAGGTTATATATATCCTTGATCAGGTGCGGGCCCTTGAAAAGCATTTAATCTCAGAAATTAGGCTGACCGGATTAAAGGTCGTGCCGAAGATTATTGTGGTGACCCGATTGATACCTGAGGCTGAAGATACCACCTGCGACCAGCGAAGGGAAGAAATATCGCAAACCGATAATGGATATATTCTGAGAGTGCCTTTCAGAGACAATCACTACAACATCGTCAAACACTGGGTTTCGCGCTTTAAAATTTGGCCTTATCTCGAGACTTTCGCGGAGGATGTTTCAACCGAATTGCTCAGTGAATTCCAGGGGCGCCCAGATTTGATCATTGGCAATTATTCAGATGGGAACCTGGTGGCTTCGCTGCTTTCGGATAAGTTCGATGTCATTCAGTGCACCATTGCCCATGCGCTTGAGAAAACCAAATATGCGTTTTCCGATCTGCACTGGCAGGATCATGAAAAAGATTACCATTTCTCGCTTCAGTATACAGCGGATTTATTTTCAATGAACAAGTCGGATTTTATTATCACCAGTACACTGCAGGAAATCATCGGTACCGAGCACACCATGGGGCAGTACGAATCGTACCAGTTTTTTACGATGCCGCGACTCTACCAGGTCGTAAACGGCGTCAATCTGTTTGCTCCCAAATTTAATGTCATCCCGCCTGGTGTCGACGAGGAGTTGTACTTTCCCTATTACCAGAAAGAAAAGCGAATCCAGACAAAATGGCAACAATGGGAAAATCGGTTGTTTCACGATATGTCGGCGGACATTTATGGCAGCCTGGATCATCCGGACAAAATGCCCATTTTTACCATGGCACGCTTCGACAAGATAAAGAATATCACTGGCTTGATTCAGGCTTTTGGTATGAGCAAAAAGCTTCAGAGTTCCTGCAACCTCATTTTTGCAGCCGGCAGCATTCATGTCGAAGATTCCAGCGACTCTGAAGAGCGGAATGAAATCATCAAGGCATACGATCTCATCGAGAGTTTCAACCTGCATGGCAATTTGCGCTGGCTGCCCAGCATCAACAAACTCGATACCGGAGAGGTATATCGTATCATTGCCGACCACAAAGGTATGTTTGTTCAGCCAGCTTTATTCGAAGCCTTTGGGCTGACAATCATTGAGGCCATGGCTTCCGGACTTCCCACTTTGGCACCGAAATTCGGTGGTCCACTGGAAATTATTGAGTACGGGGTAAACGGTTTTTTAATGAATACCAGTAAGCCCGAGCTAATCTCGAAAAGCCTGGAAGACTTTGTTGACCGATGCGAAAAGGATCAGAATTTTTGGCAGGCAATATCAAAGAACGGAATCGAAAGAGTTCAGAAGAATTTTAATTGGAAATCATACAGTCAGCGCATGATTAACCTCACAAAACTATACGGCTTCTGGCGTTATGCAGTATCAGGTAAAGGCATGGTTGAGTTGGATCGTTACTGCGACCTAATTTATCATTTTCTTTTGAAGGAAAAGGCGAAAAATCTTGAAATTCAGCTATCTCCCGAGTAACTTTGCCAAATAACGGATAAAAATAAAAACCTCATTGAGTGGTATTTTTCAATGAGGTTTTTATTTCATCAACCGCGGATTGCCCATGGCTCTGGCCTGGATGCGATAGGCGTCCAGGCCATCTTTTTCTTCTTTTACGGTTACCTGGGGATTGTCGGCACCGGCGCGCCGGGCTGCGTCCAGGGCACATTCCTGGACCGCAGTGCGGGCATAAGACAGGGCCTCCTGCATGCCTTCATACAGTTTGCGTCCGTCGCTGACCTGAACATAATAGCCGATGACATTGAACCCGTCTTCTGACATCCGGGGATAGACCAGGGATTCTTCCGTCACCATAACACTGCCGGCCACAGCACCCACGGCGTTGGCAACTTCATGGTGGTCCGGCAGAATCAAATCGGTGTGGAGCACCTCGGCGACGTCTTTTAAAAAAATGCTGGCCGGTGCACCGATACCGATAATGGGCTGGCGCAGACGCAGACGGGTTTCCAGTTGTGGATGATCGGCATAAATACTGTTAAGAAAAAACCAGCGCCCGATGTCATCATCCGGCAAGCTGGGCGGCAGAAGCCTTTTGCCGCTTAGAAAACTGACAATAGCACCCACGATATTTTCAATCATCAGTGACCAGACTTGTTGTCGAAGCGCTTTCGGGTCCTGGAGTCGAAACCGGCAGAAGGCATCCAAGGCCAGGGAAGCGGCCTTGGTGTTCCATGGGGTAAATCGTCCTTCCACATGCAAAAGATCCGTGGGTGTCAGGCCGGCTTTGCCCATAATTTCTTGACGTATCAGATCATCGGCATCGATCTGGGAGACATGCAGCAAGCCGAGATGATTAAGAATCTCGGGTAGCGGTCGTGGGCCTTGTCGCAAAAACGCTATCAGCATTTTGTGACGTGACCTTTTGAGCAGGCTGTTATTCGGGGGTTCACGCAGGAGAAACCAATATTCGAGCCAAGCCTGTGAGAGGTTTTCTCCGCTCTGTCGGGCTAAGATGTTGAGACGATCCAGGATCTTTGGATATTGCTCAGCCAGGTAAGCCAGCGGTACGACCCGCTCGGGACCAACAGCAACTTCCTTTTCGCGATTCAGTCTGATTTGGCTGTCACCCCCTAGCGCAATCGAAAAAAGATTGGCCGCTTTAACAGCCGTTTTATACGTATCAACGGTGGCACCTTCCTCGTTAACCACGACCTGACCTTCCTGGATGAGGGCGATATCGGTAGTGGTACCACCAACGTCCACAACCAGAGCATCGTCTAACTGAGAAAGAAAGCGACCGCCAATGGCGCTGGCTGCCGGGCCGGAGTGAATCGTTTCCACCGGTGTATGGGCCGCAAATTCCTCGCTCATCAGGGTACCGTCTCCCCTTACCACCATCAGGGGTGCAGCGATTTGGCGTCGTTGCATGGCCTGCCTCACCGCCATAACGAATTCCTGCAACACGGCCAGCAGTGAGGCATTCAGGGCCGCTGTTGTGGCCCGTTCCACCGAATCCAATTTGGTCGATAACTGGTGTCCCATTACGACGGGCAAATCACAGACATCCGCAATCGCTCTTTGAACGCGGTGTTCGTGCTCAGAGTTGAGGGGGCTGAAGTAACCGGAAACTGCAATGGCATCGACCTGTTCCTTAATTTCATCGACTTTGGTCAGTATGGCCGACAGATCCAGGGGCTGTTTCTCACGACCAAAAAGATCGTGTCCTCCGGCAAAATAGTAGTAGTTCGGAGTGGTGAAACGGTGTTGCAAATTGAAGTTTGCGATCAGATCGGGATCATAGCCCAGCAGCAGCAGGGCAACGCGTTTGCTTTTGCCTTCGGCAATCGCGTTGGTGGCCAGGGTGGTGGAAATAGATACCATCTTGATGGCAGATGGATCTTTGAGGGGGATGTTTTTGATGACCGCTTCGATCCCGATTGAAAGATCACGCTTGGTCGTCAGGCTTTTATGAGAGGCCAGGACTTTGCGGGTGTGATAATCAAGCAGAATGCCGTCAGTATAAGTGCCACCAGTGTCTATGCCCAACACCAAAGGGCCGGAAGATTCCTTGTTTGCGTTCAATATTTTACCTGCTATATACCAAGCGCAAATCCGGGTACCACGAGCTTAACGCCCAACCCGGATTTGGAAAAAGTTTTTCATCACGAAAGCGCGAAAGGACGAAAACACGAAAAAAGCAGAATTTTCGTGTTTCCTAATATCCATGATAACAGGCTTTTCTTTTAACGCTATGCGCTATGCCCTATGCGTTAACACCTGTGGACTCATCCAGACAAGGCGAGAATGGGCCAATTCCAGATAGAACAGAATTAGGCTTACCCAAACATTTTGACATCAAGCTCTTCATCTTTATGACGTTTATCGGCAAGTTCGCAGATACGGCGCAATTCTTTGTGTGATGCTTCGTCAAAGAGCGGTTCGGTCTCGGTTTCTAAAATTTGTTTGACGCGTTCGTTGGCGCGCTCACCATAACGTTTGCTGCCGGCCCCGGTCCAGCCTTCCCAATTCTGTCGATCGATCAGTTTGGGATGCCAGATTTCGGTGCGGAAGCGATTGTAGGTGTGTTCGGTATCTAAATAATGACCACCGGGGCCAACGGTCTCCATGACATCCATAGCCATGGTTTCATCATCGACCGGGATGCCGCGTAAAATACGCTTCACCATATCGATGATCTCATCGGCCGCCACCATTTGCTCCATGCAGCTGGTAAGGCCAGAGTCAAGGTAACCCACATCGTGAATCATGTTACCACCGATGAGGGCGGCAGTGGAGATGTTGATGGTCGCTTCCATGACCGATTGTTCATCGAAAACCTTGGAATCGGAACACCCGGCCGTTTCATACATCGGCACCCGCAGCCATTTGGTGATATCGGTATAACCGGCGCTCATCAGTGCCATTTCCGGAGAGCCGTAGGTATAATTGGCGGTTTTCATATCCATGTTTGACATCAGACCGCCGATGATGATCTGGGCTCCTGGTCTGCGCGTCTGACTGACCACAATGCCGAACAGGCTTTCCGTAAGTGTTTGTACCAATAAACCGGCCAGCGTGCAGGGTGCCGTGGCACCAGCCAGGGGGCAGGGGGTATAAACACAGGGTATGTGGTTATCGGCTGCAAATAAGAGCTTTTGCACAACCTCTCTGTTATGGCTCAACGGTGATACCGGCTCAAGATAGACTGAGAAACAGGGGCCTTTCTTCCATTCGTCTTTACCGCCCACCAGAATCTGCGCCATTTCGAGGATATCCCCGAGACCTTCGGCATCCACGGCTGTCACATTGATCGGTTTGCTGGTGCCCTCCACCATGGCCAGATACTGCCAGCGGTCATAGGTGCTTACGGCCGTATCCTGGGTAATCCCCAAAGACATGTGGAAATTTAGGTTGGGCAGCGCCTGAGCAATTCGGGCGATATTGACGACATCCTGATAATTTGTCCGTCGCCGTTTGCCCGTGTATGGGTCGAGGGTAAACGGTGTGTCGGAGCCGCCGCCAAAATAAATCTGATTTTTATAAAGTTCCATCCGATGCTTGCGGTCAAATCCTTCCAATACCACCCTGCTGGGCACCGTGACGAGCGCCTTTTCGACCACCCAGTGGGGTATCTTAATCAGACTGCTGTCTTCGGTGGTTTCCTCGATAATTGCACCTGCAGAGTGCGCCACTTCGACACCTTCCGGGTCATATACCCGAACACCCGTTTCATAGAGTACCCGCAAAGCCGCATAATATATAGCCTCGATTTGATCTTCGCTGAGCACTTGAAACGTTGGTGTTTCGTTTACCTGAAAATTCGTCCTGTGTACTTTCATGATCCACTCTCCTTTTGTTTCTGACCGGTTGTCAGGGGGCCGGGAAACCGTGGTCGACCCTTAAAAATTATTTTTGTATAAACTGTTCCAGGCGGATCACTCCGCCGGGTGGAATGATTACAAAATCTTTGTCA
>JASFPE010000150.1:0-10844 GCA_050116155.1 Desulfobacterales bacterium | reverse complement strand
CTATGAGCTATGCCCTATGCCTTATACCCGCGGAGAATGCGGCTCATCAGGGTAAGGTGACAAAGGGCCATTTACGGATGGAAATTGATTAAGGAGGACATATGAGTGTTGCCTACTGGAAAATGGTGGGAGAGAGCATCGCCAAAGGATTAGGCGAAAAAACAATACGACGACTCAGTACCGGTGGAAAATTTCTCGGTCGCACAGGGGCTGTCGTCGGTATCGGATTCCTGGCTTATGAATTGTTCAAAAATTATAAAATAAATATTGAAAATGAGCCGGCATACAAAGAGATGATCATCCTGCAGGCAGAGATGGAAAATTGGACCAGTGCAATTTCTTGTTTAGGCAGGGAGCCACTAGCGGAAAAAGAGTATGGGTCTTTTGATGAAGGCGGCGCAATCAATGCATTATTTGCAAAAAAACTATTTGAAGGCCAGGCGGTTAAAGCCCCTGATCCAAAAGAGGCCTGCACGCTGATTGAAAGATCCATTGAGTATATCTTGCTGGCAGAAAATCTCTTGGAAGATAATAAATTTGAAGAAAAAAGAAAAGTACTTGTTTCACAGTTAAGCAGATTACAGGACCTCATCCATGAGGTCGATGATTATCGGCCGATTCAAAATAAACTCGCCCGCATTGTCAATGAAATTCGGCCCATCGAATATGGTTACGCTGCCCGCATCTATGATTGTAGCCAGGAGATTCAAAAGACACTGGGGTCAAATGCTGCCTGGGCTGCAATTTCGATGGCAACGTTAGGTCTGGTGAAGAAACCCAAGAAGTAGATCCTAATACAGGGCGGGTCCGAGGTCTCTTTTGTTCAAATTATAGCGTTACAATATGTTGCGGTGATAACCAAAAATAGATATAATATGCATTATATCTATCGGGATCCTTAAATGGTATTTTTTTCCATAACCAAGTAGCACTAAATTACACATTTAATTGATATTTTTGATTATTCTTGACACAAAGATCTATCTTATATATTTTTTCAACAACCATACGCGAAAAATGCATTGAGACGAATATTGAGACGAAGACGGTTTTCGGTTTCTAAATTTTAGGCGAATCCTGTTTTTTTTTTGCCATGCGTCTACTATTCTATTGACTTCGGTTCTATCCTCTTTTTCTGTAACTTACAGATTTTGTCGTTTCTTGTACCTGGAGTACCATTAACCAACTATTTATAATCAGCAGTTTATGAAACGATTCAAAAAAATAGGATTTCTGAAGATACCTTTATAATACCTCAAGAGGGTTTTAGATCTTCTTGGGGTTTTTATTTTAAATTTTCTGACATCGCCAGTTCCATCATTTGATGGGATCAAAAAGACACTGCGACAGATATTCATTTCGATTCTGACGAAAGGCATAAATTCAGCTGGAAGAGATAGCCGAGTTGCTCCAGGTGACACCTGCATGGTCGCATCAGTTGAATTTCGGCTGTCTCATTTTTGGACCTGGCGGGAAAAAGAGAATAGATAATTTCAAATCCGATAAACTGTGACTTCTTTTTAAAAAGAGGTTAAGGCTCTTTTGAAGATAAAAAAAGAACAATAACTTCTAATTGGAAGGAGAAGCCATGAATAGAAAATTCTTTGTTTCTTCTGTTATTATGGTTGCTTTAGTTGTTTTCACGCTGTCTGGGATTGCACACGCTGCGCAGTATATCCAGATGGAACCCCTTGAGCAGGTAATCAAGATACGGGCGGGTTCAGTGATACCTGGCAAGAAAGATAAATTGCCGTTGATTACATGGGGTGGTGACGAAGCCACCATATTAGCAAATGGTAATGCCATTAACACCCAACCCGGCAGCATATTTTCCCAGAAAGGCTTGAATTTCGAACTTGTTTGGATGGATGACTTCAAAAAGCAGGTCGAGATGTTCATTGCCGGCGATATGTGGCTGCTGCGCGGAACCATGGGCATGATCAATATGGCCAGTGCAGTCTGTGCAAAAGACCCAAAAACCGAACTTGTCGTTATCTACCAGCTGACTTGGTCAAATGGGGGCGACTGTCTGGTGGTCAAAAAGGGTATAAACACAGTCAAGGACCTGAAAGGAAAAACCGTTGTGCTCCAGGCCTATGGTCCTCATGTGGACTACCTGGTCAAGCTTTTGGCTGACGCAGGCCTTAGCATAAATGAGGTCAATGTCAAATATGTCAAGGATCTAACAGGTACTGCCAATAGCCCTGCTGAAGCATTTTATACAAAGGATGTGGATGCAGTCTTTTGCATTATCCCTGACGGGCTGGCCCTGACAGAGGGTGATGATGCCGTGATCGGTGCAAAGATTCTGATGTCAACCAAGACAGCCAACCGGGTGATCAGTGATGTTTATGCCGCACGCAAGGATTATTTTGAGGCAAACAGGGATAAGGTTCAAAAGCTGGTCCACGGGCTCATGCTTGCCGAGCAGGAATTGGGAAGCGCAGTCAAGGGTAATTCGCAGTTATGGAAAGACGTTAAGACCGCTACTGCAAAGATCCTCCTTGAGAGCCCTGACGCAAACGAGCAGGCAGTCGCTGACGCAGAGGCGTTGTATTACGATTGTCAATTTGTGGGTTATCGAGGCAATGTCAAGTACTTCGGTGATACAAAATGGCCGAGAAACTTCTCCAAGATGGCTGATGAGATTCAGACCTCTTTTGTTGCCATGGGCCTTCTGAGCAGCAAGGTTGCACTCACCCATGCAAAGCTGAGTTATGATCAAATGAGAGCCGGTCTGGTGGGCGTAGATGATATCGAGGCGCCTAGATTCAAGACAGACGTTGTGGCAAAAGTGATTGAGAAAAAGGCCGCTCTGGGTACCTTGGAAGAGGGAGAGCTTTTTAACTTTGAGATCAACTTCAAGCCCAATCAAAAGGTCTTCAGTGCTGATATGTATAGCGATGAGTTTGACAAGGTTGTCGAGTTGTCAGCGACCTATGGTGGTGCAGTCATTAGTGTTGAGGGTCACAGTGATCCGCATAAAATTAACAAGCTCAAGAAAAAGGGTTCGGCTGACTTTGTCATCAAGAGAACCCAGCAAGCTGCCAAGAATCTCAGTGTGAGCAGGGCCCTGAGTGTTAGAAATACGGTCATTAAGTATGCCGAAGGTAACGGTGTTCCTTTGGATAAGAGCCAGTTTACGGTCATTGGCCATGGTGTCTCTCAGCCTCTATATCCAAACCCTAAAACCAAGGAGCAATGGCTCAGAAACATGCGCGTGGTTTTTCGCATCATACAAATCGAGGCTGAAGAAGAAGCCTTTGAACCTATAGAGTAAGAAAGGGGGTGTATATCAATGTTAACAACAAAGCTATATAGATTGGCTAAAGTGTCTATCGCCCTTATCTTTCTTGCCTCTTTGGTCACGATATTGTTTTGTGATGCAAAGCCACCAGAGCAAAAACAAAAACAGAAGCCGCTTGCAAAGCAGCCCGCCACAGAAGAGATTCAAACGGAGCAAGCGGGAAAGGGTTCTTGGCCCTTTTTCTATGAAGAAAAGATTAAAGAAGAGGTGCAAGCAGAGACCGGTGCTGACAAAATGATCACGAGGAATTTTGTGATTATTTTTGACGATAGCGGAAGTATGGGTGAACCGGACGCCGATGGTAATCGAAAGATTGACACTGCGAAAAATGCTGTTGTGGAATGGAGCAAGTCGGTTCCTGCCGGAGCTAATGTTGGCCTTGTGAGTTTTCATAATGGTGTCTGGCCGTTGCAATCCCTCACCCCTACGAGCAAAGAACAGTTAATCTCAAAAGTGCGTAATATTAAACACGGTGGAGGTACCCCGCTATCTGAAGCTTTTGAGGCATCTTTTTCTATGCTCACCAAGCAAGGTCTGCAGCAGCTTGGATATGGCGAATACACCATGGTTGTAATTACAGATGGTGAAGCTAGTAGTCGCTTCCAATTAAATAAATGGGTTTATTTCGTTCTGGACAATTCACCCATCCAGATTTACACAATCGGTTTCGGCATTGGAACTGACCATACCCTTAACCAACCGGGTCTGACGCAGTATAAGCCGGCTGAAAACCTTGCTGAGCTTCGAGCGGGTTTGAAAGAGGTTTTGGCCGAAGCCGAAACATTCGACGAAACTGAATTTAAATAAAATAAAGGAAAGGGGGTGAGGTTGGTTTAACCATTTCTCCCTCCCGCAAGTTTTGCTCATGAAAAATCTAGTTATAGCACTTGTTCTTTTGGTCGTAATTGTGGCGGGTGCCTTTATTGTTAAATTTTTCTTGCCAAGGTGGCAGGATCGCACGCAAAAAGTGACCAGTGATGCAAAACAGACCCGCGGAACCATCCGGATCGCCAATGACAATTTCATGGGCTATTTCTTCATCAGGAGTCCCGAGTTGAAAAAGGCAATGAGAAGGGCAGGATGGATACTTGATGTTGAAGATGATGCGGCGAACTATGCACAGCGGATGCAGAAGCTTGTCAATCAAGAAATTGATTTTGCCGTCTGCACAGTAGACGCTTATGTCCTTAACGGGAAAAGGCATAACTATCCGGGGACGATTATCATGATCATTGATGAGAGCAAGGGAGCCGATGCCATCCTGGCGCTCAAGGATAAGATTGCAAACCTCGATGCCCTTAAAGGGATGGATGACATCAGAGTTGCATATACTCCCGACAGCCCCAGTCATCATCTGCTGAAGGCAACTTCCGATCACTTTAACGTTCCCGAACTACTCCCGCGACAGAGCAATCTGCGCATCGAGACAGACGGCTCACAAGCGGCGGTTAAGGCCCTTCTGAATGGAAAAGCTGATGTTGCCGTTGCCTGGGAGCCGGACGTCTCCAAAGGCCTGAAAAACAGCAAGGTCATAAAACTCCTTGGTACCGAGGTAACTGAAAAGCTCATTGTGGATATCTTGCTGGTCAACAGGGAGTTTGCCTCAAAGAGTCCAGAGGTCATCAAGCTTTTCATGACGAATTACTTCAAGGTTTTAAAAAAGTACAGACAGGACAAAGAACTTCTGATGAAAGATTTAAAGAAAGATACCGGTCTTTCGGAGAAGAATATCGAGTCTGTCATGCGGAGCATCCGGTGGATTAATTTCGCTGAGAACTGTGAGGATTGGTTCGGCATCGGGACCCATAATGAAGGTCTGGTCGATACCATTGATTCAACCATCACGGTTCTTAAGAATGCCGGTGATTTCAAATCCAACCCCCTTCCTGATGAAGATCCTTATCGGCTGACCTACCGGGAATTCCTTGAACAGCTGAATCAGGAGGGTATTGGGTCAGGTTTCAAGGCCGCCGTTTCCGGGGCTGCTGTACATAGTGCGATCGAAGCCAGATTCCCGGCGCTTGATGAAGCCGGCTGGGCTCAGCTCAAAGTGGTTGGCGGACTCAAGGTTGGTAAGATCTCCTTCCTGCGCGGTGATTCCAGCCTAAATGTGAAAGGAAAGGAGATAGTGGACTCGGCTGTGGATAAACTCAAGCACTACCCTGCATTAAGGGTGGTGATTGAGGGCCATACAGGGACCAGGGGAGACCCGAAAAGAAACCGCACACTGTCCCAGCAACGTGCAGACGTAGTTAAGCAGTATCTCGTAGTAACCTATAATGTGGACCCGAACCGAATACGTGCTGTAGGTTTTGGTGGCGACAAGCCTCTGCCCAGAAAGCCACGGGAATCTTTAAAGGGGTGGCGCTATCGGCTTCCCCGCGTGGAAATTGTTTTAGTTAGGGAAACATTTTAGCTGAAAAAAAAAGAGAGGTATGCCCTAGATGAAGGATATCCGGCCAGAGATTACTGTTACGGACTTCTCAGATGCAGCTGCCCAAAAGGTGGTGAGGAGTGCAGGTTATTTACATCCACTGACATTATATCCCCCGGTGATTGGAATCGGCGCTGGCGTTGTGGCAATTCTGTTCGGGATTAAAATCCTGTTTTATCTCACAGCCATAGGTATTGTTGCTGGAATTGGAAATGCGGTGTTAAGGATATTTTTTCTGAGAGACAAGATCGCACTAAATTTACAGCGTATGAAGAGAAAAGCATTGGCCGAACAGGCTCGCAGGGCAACAGAGGAGTTGGAATTAAACCTCTTGGAATTGGGCCGTGAAAGAGCAGCGAAGCAGGTAAAGTCCCTCAAGGATACCTTCTTTCGATTCAAGGAGAAACTTGTTTCTCAGATCGGAAAAGACAAGCCTGAATATGAGCAATATCTGGGTTCAGCAGAAGTAATGTATCTTGCCGCTCTCAACAATCTCAAAGCTGTGGCTGACAATGAGCGTGACAAGAAACTCATTGATGTCGAGGACTCCAGGCGTAGAATTGAAGAATTGAAAGTCGAACAGAAACAAGGCATACGGGATAATACCGCTGAAATCGATGCGCAGCAAAGGCAGATAAGGGCTTTCAAACTTGCGGAACAGAACTCCAGGGATCTGGTTGCGGAAGTAGAAGGTTCCCTGACTGCGCTTACCGAGGTCACAAGGTCTCTATCCGAAATAACGGCAACCCGGGAAAGCATGCGACATAACGTGACTCAGGCTATGAAAAAGTTTCACCACATCGCTGATAGGAATAAACGAATATTTGATAGAGTGGCCCGAAGCTGGCAACAAATGCAGGCAAAGTATTAGCAACCCGAAACTGCACGTTCGTAAACGTACCGTAACCGTTAACCGATATTTAAAGGAGATATTAATGAACGATAAAAAAATTGATGTAAGTGATACCAAATCAAAAGAAAGAACGACAATTGATGTCAGCGACTCTAAAACCAAGACCATGGTTGAAGGACAGGATCAAGCCCAAGTCGGAATTGCTGGGACGAACCTACCTGCGGTAATTGAGATACAAACATTAACGCCGACTCAGAAAAAGATTATTGACACGATCGAAATCGAATCCCAACACAAACAACAAGCTGAGCAAGTTGCCGCCGGCCATAACTTCCTGGATACCAATGCCGCGCTCACCTTTGGTGTCGGTCCCCAGAGGAAATACCTTGATAACCTCAAACTCCTTCTCGGTGATGCCAGAATCCGTGACCTCCAGGGTGCCGGAAGCATTATCCTTGAGATCGAGAAAGGCATTGATTTAGCGGGCATCGAAGAGTTGAAGAAGAAAATCATGGGCAAAGGTGGCGGATTCCTGAGCAAAATATTCGGCGGTCTTGCCAATGCCCTAAAAGCCTTTGCCGCAAGACGACAAAAACTTATGACTCTCATCAATAATATTGAGGACCGGATTGAAGAGCAGATGCATCAGATCATGACGGATAATGCGCGCCTGGATACAATGTTTGGTGACGTCAAATCCAACTTCTATGAACTTGGGGTGTGGGTCTATGCAGGCGAACTTGCTCTGGAACGCGGAGCAAAGGAATATGGTGCGATGCGGGAGAAGGTACTAAAAACCGCTGACCCTATCAAGATTAGCGAAACCAACCTGTTCCGGGAACAGGTAATAGCATTGGATACGCGACTCCTTCGTATGAAGTCTGCCTATGTTAAGGCACCGGTCACACTCCAGGAGGTCTTGACGACCCAGCAAGCGGGAAGGATTGAGATCCAGAATCTGATGGATTCACTCCTGTTCGATCTGCCGGCCTTCATAGAAACCATCAACACACTGCTGGCGCTCTATAACATAAAGGGTGCCCAGGCGGACAGGAAACGTCGTGAACAACTGGCAGAGCGGCTTGCCGATCTCAAGGGTGAAACCCTTGATAAGGTAGCAGTGGAGGCCAAGGAGGGTCAGGTTCGAGGTGCTAAAGAGGTTGCGTTGATTGAAGCACAGGCCAAGAAGATCATCGAGACCTGCAAGAAGCTCAAAGAACTCGATGACAAGAACGCCCAGATTCGAGCTGAATCAGAGAACCTGCTGGTCGATGTGATGAATGATTTCCAGGAGAGCATGAAGGAGATTACGGAACCCGGTGCGCTTCCCGGCTCTTCCGGCTGATTTCTGCTATCCAAAACGCGAAACACATGAGACAGCGGGTTGCCATCGCGCAATCCCTCATCATGAAGCCCAAGATCCTTTTGATGGATGAGCCCTATGGAGCCCTTGGCCCGACTACCAGGCAGAGCATGCAGCTTTTTTTACTGGAGCTGTGGGAGAACTTGGGCATGACCATTTGTTTTGTTACCCATGATCTTGAAGAGGCGGTCTTCCTTGGAACCAGGATCATTATTCTTTGCACCAATATTTAGATGATCGGGGAGAGGCGAGCCATGTCAAACGTGGCGCCAAGGTTATTGCAGACCATCCTCTCTCTGTTGAAGCCAAATCCGTAGATGTCAAGAAGACGGCAGAGTTTGGCGAATTAATACAAGCTGTTCGCTTAGAGGTTGATGCCCGTCATAAAAGGCACGTCAGGGATTTCAATCTCAAACATCCGTTTTCGTGGCGAACGCTGCGGGAAGAAGAGCTCCGTCTGGATGATTCAACCGGGTATCATTCATAGTCCGGTTGAATATGACAAAAATTTATTAAGTATTAATTGAGGATATTTGAGCGATGAAACCAGATGCCATTAATAAGCAAATTATTTTCGGATCCCAAAAAGCGGGAAAAACATACACCTTTGACGAGGGACATGACGAGACGCTTCCGGCCGAGATGTGGTTTCAGGAATCCGATGAAGGCTTGATTTTGTTTATCGTTTTTTACACGCAAGCCTGTCGTTGGTCGCGTTGTCTGGGGTGTAATCTGCCGTCAAAAGTGTCACAGGATCATGTTCCCTATAAGTCGCTTATGGCCCAGATCGATCATATCTTTGTCGATCGTGAAGTCCGATCGCAGGCATCATTAATCCGCAAGGTGATTGTAAGCAATAACGGGTCGGTGCTCGATGAAGACACATTTTCCTCCACCGCACTCATGTATCTCATCGCCCAGCTGAATCTCAATTTTCCCAACATGTCGGTGCTGTCCATGGAATCGCGTCCGGAATACGTTGATCTGGCTGAACTAGAGTTCATATCCAGGGCGCTGGCCGAGGGCGACACGCGTACTCAGCTTGAAATCGCTATTGGATTTGAAGCCTTCGACAATCACATCCGCAATGAGATGTTCGACAAAGGCCTGAGCTTGGAAGCCTTCGAAGGACTCGTAGTCAAAATGGCGCCTTTTGGCTTTCACTTGAAGTGCTACTTCATGCAAAAACCGGTGCCGGGCATAAGCGATGTCGAAGCTGTGAACGACATTCATCTTGCCATTGATTACCTGAGCCATATCGCCAGCAAGCACGACATCTTTATCAACATGCATCTTAACCCAACTTATGTGGCGACGGGAACGGCGCTTGAAACCGCCTTTCGGGAGGGGAGATACAGCCCACCGCTTCTGGAAGACGTGGCTAAAGCCGCCCGCCACGCGAGAGAAAAATCGATTTCCACCTTTATCGGCCTTTCTGACGAGGGTTTGGCTGTTGAAGGGGGGTCATTTTTGCTGCCGGATAGCCTGGCTCTGGTGAAAAAACTCGAACTTTTCAACCGCTCCCAAGATTTCAACATCCTTGATGAAATCTGCGAAAACCGAAAGGAGGATGGGAAATGAAAACCGGAAGGCAATTATTCACATCGGAGAGCGTGACCGAAGGTCACCCGGATAAGATCTGTGACCAGATTTCAGACGCCGTTTTAGACGCGATTTACAAAGATGACCCCCAGGCACGCGTTGCCTGTGAATGTTTTACAAAAACGGGCGTGGTAGTTGTCGGTGGAGAGATCACGACCAGCACCTATGTCAACATCAATGACATTGTACGTAAAACACTTAAAGACATCGGCTACACAAATGCTGCCTACGGCATCGAGCACGAGACCTGCGCTGTTCTTGCGCATATCGAGGAGCAATCTCCTGAAATCGCTGCAGGCGTTGACGCAAGATCAGTTGAAGGAAAAGAAGGCAGTGAGCAAGGTGCTGGCGATCAGGGTATGATGTTCGGTTATGCAACCAACGAGACTGCAGAATATATGCCACTTCCAATCACCCTGGCACATAAGCTGGCCTTTAAACTGGCCGAAATACGCAAATCAAAAAAACTTGGCTACCTGAGACCTGACGGCAAAAGCCAGGTAACGGTTGAGTATGAGGGAGGCAACCCTATCCGGGTGCATACCGTTCTGATTTCAACACAGCACGATGAGGGTATTAAACATGGAAAGATTAAACAGGACATCATTGATCATGTGATTAAGCCTGTCTGTAAAGACTGGATCGACGAAAATACGATTTATCATGTCAATCCTGCAGGTTCATTTGTCAGGGGCGGGCCTTACGCGGACTCTGGGCTTACCGGAAGAAAAATCATTGTGGATACATATGGCGGCATGGGTAGACATGGTGGTGGCTGTTTCTCTGGTAAAGATCCCACTAAAGTTGATCGCAGCGGTGCATACGCTGCGCGTTATATTGCAAAAAATATTGTTGCGGCAGGTCTTGCTGAAAGGTGTGAGGTGCAGATCGCCTATGCCATCGGTGTTGCAAAACCTGTCAGTGTACTGGTGCAATGTTTTAATACCAACATGATACCGGAAGAAAAAATCGCAGAATTGGTGCATAAGCACTTCCCACTTAAGCCCGCGGATATCATTAAGGATCTTGATCTTCGCAGGCCGATCTATAAAAAGACCGCAGCCTTCGGTCATTTTGGCAGAGATGACCCGGACTTTACATGGGAGAGAGTCGATAAGGTAAATATCCTAAAAGAAGAGGCGAACTTAATTTCTAAGCAAAAATAACGCTTTAGGATTCTGGGAAAAACTCTTTTTTAAATTGAGGTTATTTATCTTTGAGCATGACTTATCTGCTTTTCCACGATCCTGGCCCTTGATTTTTATATATCTTTTAGCCCCTTTCA
>JASFPE010000149.1:0-10871 GCA_050116155.1 Desulfobacterales bacterium | reverse complement strand
ACGCTTACCGAAGCGTCCGCTGAAGTGTTTCAATGGACGATTGATTATCTGGGGGTCAAATACCTGGATCGCGTGGATCAATTCGGCGGACATTCTGTTCCACGATGTTACACTCCCCAGAACCGCTCAGGTTCCGGGATTGTCAAACAACAGTTGCGCAAAGTAAAAGAATTGGGAATGCAGGTGCGAACCCGGGTGTGGCTACAAAACATAATCAAAGATGCCGATGAGCGGGTTTGCGGTGTGGTGGTTCGCGACGGATACGATTACTCTGATTCGAGTTCGGGCATTTCAAAATATATTAAAGCCCGCCAAGCCGTTATCCTGGCCAGCGGTGGATTTGGCAACGACATTGAATTCAGGACCAGTCAGGATCCCCGGCTGACCCGGGATATCGGCAGCACCAACAAGTTTTCAACCACCGCTGAAGCACTCAGAGAGGCAATGCGAATTGGCGCCATGCCGGTGCATCTATCCTGGATTCAACTGGGACCCTGGGCCTCGCCGGATGAAAAGGGATATGGGTGCGGACCGGAGTTCGCCAGCTACATCGCATTTGCACACGGTATTATGGTGGATCCCGCCACCGGTAAGCGGTTCATCAACGAACTGGCCGATCGCAAAATCAGGGCTGATGCCATTTTGCAGATTGGCCGGCCGTGTATTGGCATTGCCGACCAAACAGGCGTCACCTGTTCGGGCCGCGATATTGAACACTGTTTGAGAAAGGGCGTGGTGAAAAAATTTGAACGTATCGGTGAAATTGCCGAGTTTTATAAAATTCCGGTTGCTGCACTCAGGGATACTGTTGAACGGTTTAATAGCGATGTCGCAAAAGGGTGCGACGAGGACTTCGGCAAACCGATACTTTCAAATTCGGGGCCTTTAGACAATCCACCGTATTTTTGTGTACGTCTGTGGCCCAAGGTGCATTACACCATGGGCGGTATTTTAATCAACTCCAAAGCCCAGGTTATCGACCTTACGAACCAGCCGATCAAGGGCTTTTATGCTGCCGGGGAAGTGACCGGCGGGGTACATGGTGCCTGTCGTCTTGGAAGTTGCGCGATTGCAGACTGTCTGGTGTTCGGTCGGATTGCCGGAAGAAATGCGGCTGAAGAATAATCTCAAGCAACCGCAGTATATCCCACAACAGACTGATTCTTGCAGAACTCTCCTTTTTTGTCATTCCGGGCTTGACCCGGAATCTATATTTTTTTCAAAGTGTTACGTCACTGGATGCCGGATCAGGTCCGGCATGACGGACAGAAATTAAGCGCTTTTTAGGATTACGAGACAGCCTGTTGAGCAGGAATGACAGAAAAACGAAAATACTGACTTCTTGAGAGACGATCAAGTTTAAGAAAGCTATTCTTAATTAAAAATCTGGCAGGATACGCAATTTCGGCGCTAATGCGCTTCAAATATCATTTTTAAGGCCTCAAAATCCTCAAAAATATCATCCGCACCGGCTCGATTCAGTTCTTTTTCTAAATTCTTCTTATCCGGTGCAGATACCAGCAAGCCGATGCCTTTGAATCCCGTGCGGCTGCGTCTTGCCGCCAGCATGTCATCCGGCATGTCTCCTACGTAGTAATAACCTTCAAATGCTTGTCCCAACCCATCGGCAATGGCATCCAGCATAAAGGGATGGGGTTTGCTGAGTGAAATCTTTTTGCCACTTTCTTGTCGAATTCGTTGTTCTTCCTGAATACAATCTTCCAGGCAATAAATTGTTTCGAAAAATTCCGACAGATTGAAACGCTTCAAAGGATATTCCGCCTCGGCCTTCGGCCTTCCGGTGGCAATGGCCAATGTATTTTTTTTTGCCAGGTTTTCTAATATTTGCCGATCAATGAGAAGTTTTTCTCTCAGAATATAGCCTTCACCGCGGTACATCTGCGGAGTGAGGTTGTAGGTGGATTTAAAAAGATTTTCACCCAGATAGATTTCCTGGAAAATTTGCTTGATGATGTTTCCGCTGCCGACATCTCCTTCGTAATGCCCGGCAATAAGTGGATCGGAAATTTTACCATGCTCCTTCAGCAGATTGGTCAGAGGCATCTCTGTTGAGTTCAGGTAGTCAGCCAGCTTGCTTACATTGCAGCGGGATAGGGTTTTTCGATAGATTGACCATGAATCCCGGGTTTCATAAATTTCCGGTTTTTCAACCAGCGTAAACAGCAGACTGATGACCTGAAACGAAAGATCCCAATCATTGTTCAGCCCTCCGCTTTGTTTAATAGCGGCAAGATCGGATAAATCAAATAGGGGTTCAGGCAACAGCTCTGCATGTTTTGCGGGGCTGAAAAACAATTTCGTTGTCTGTCTGACCGTATCCCGGTACGAATTGGAGACATCAATGATGACCCCGTCCATGTCAAACACAATGAGCTTCTTTAATTTCATAGGCGAATACTTTTGTTGTGAAAAATATTATTTTGCAGAAAAACCTTGATGTCGATAACTTATCGCGGCTGGAAGCCGCTCCCACTCAGACATCAGCATCTGTTGATTTTGTGGGAGCGGCTTCCAGCCGCGATCTATAAATAAAGATTTTGAAATTAATGATCAGATAAATACCTTGGTCATAATATATTTAATATTTCGGATATTTCTGAAATAAATTTGAAGTTTTTATGACCAAACAATGTTTTCTTTTTTCCGGTTCTATCCATCATAACGGGTATGCCGGCCCAATTCAATAGCGGTATATCCGTGTAGCCATCGCCTACAGCAACGGCATTCTCGGACGATATTCTCTTTTTCTGCAAAAATTTTACTTTTTGCTCCGGGTTGTGCATATTGAACAACATGCCTGTTATTTTGCCGTTCACGATATGAAACCGGTTTCCTTCAACGTAGTCAAAGCAATGGGATAAACCGATCATCTTTACAACACGTTCGCTTAAATCTGCGGTCCCGCAACTCAACACCATCATTTGGTGCCCTGACGATTTGAGCTGCATCAATGCCTGGCGATCCGATTCCGGAATTTTTGCAGCCAGCCGTTGTGAAACCTGATCCAGAACCTTGACCCCGGTACCTTTCAAAAACCAGGCATAAAATCGCTTGAAGGTCTTGCGCAGGTGTTCACGGTTATCGGCATAAATCAAGATCCTGGTTAAGGTACGCAGGACCAGGGAAATCTTTTCTTCGGTCTCATATAATTTATACATTAACAGGGTCTGCTCGCTGTCATACGGATCATTGGGCAGCAGCGTCCCGTCAAAATCCCATATTATCGAATAGGTCTTCATTCTATCTAAATTCTATCGATAGCCTCTATTTTTTCCAATTCTCATTGGCTAATATTTCAATAACACCAAGTAAATTCAACCACTTTTTTTGAGATAAAATCCTCTGAATTAGAATACCGACAATATTGTTTGACATTTTATGAAAAAATTGGTCTGTTCAATTAACATTACTCTAATCTTTTCCACATATAACTGAATTATCTCCATCTCAATTTATAGGGGGGCTGTATTTATAGTACTATTGTGTTTCATTAATGTTAAATTAAAAAGGAGGAACATCATGACGAAAAGAGTATTTATCACCGCAATGGCAATTTGTTTTTTAGTGGCTGTTTTTGCTGGCAGCGCTTACGCCGCTGAAACCTTATCTTTGTTAACCTGGAAAGGATATACGCCGAAGAACCTGGTTGACCAATTTGAAAAAGAAACCGGCGTTACGGTTAAGGTGACCTATTCCAACAATGAAGAAATGATCGCCAAGTTGCGCGCCACACGTGGTGCCGGATTTGATCTGGCCCAGCCCAGCCAGGATCGCATCTCTTCTGTACAGGAAAAATATAACCTTTACCAACCGATGGATTATTCCAAAATAAACACCAATCAAATTATTCCTCCCATGCTGGAAGCCGTCAAACAAAATACTATGGTAAGCGGCAAATCCTATGCCGTGCCGTTTTGCTGGGGAACGAGTGGTCTGGTGGTAAATAATAAGTTTGCGCCCAACGCCGGGGATTATTCGGATTTGCTGAATATGTTTTATAAAGGCAGAGTCAGCTACCGCCTTAAAAGGCCGACTTTGATCGCACTGGCATTTGCCATGGGAGAAAATCCGTTCGCCAAATACAGCGATGCCATGGCTTATCAGGCACTCATGGATAAAGTGGGGCAGGCCATGATTGACGGAAAAGAAATCGTGAAAAATTACTGGACCAACGGAGATGCCCTGCTGCAATCGATGCGATCCGGTGAAGTCTATATTGCTATGGCCTGGGATGGCGCCGGCTGGAAGCTGTATGCAGAAAATCCGAACATCGATTTCATTGCTCCCCGCAGCGGAGCTCTGGGCTGGATTGATACCTTCGCCATTCCCGCCAAGGCCGAAAATGAGGATGCTGCTTATAAATGGATCAATTTTATTCTGAAGCCTGAAAATGCCGCCGTCTTTACCAATGCTGAAAAATATGGAACTGCCTCCCTTGGTTCCGCCAAATTTTTGGATGCATCCGTTCGTGGTAATTTCGAACGCTGCTTTCCGATGAAAGCGATCCAGAACATAAAATGGTATCCTCCCGTTCCGGCAAAGCTCGAAGAAATTGAGGGCAAGATCTTAGATAAGGTAAAAGCAGCGAAGTAGCCAAACCGGATAATTGTAGTTTTAACGATGCAATTCGTTCTTTGAAGGCATTTAAATCAAACATAAATAATGAATGATGGAATGCTGGAACATTGGATAATTGGGTTGTCTTCATCGGAATCCGTTTTTTCTTTGTAAAAAAGGAAGCAAACCGATTCTAAAACCCATTCCTCCTCTATTCCAGCATTCCAGTTTTCCAGGGTGTTGGGATTATCCGCATCATTGAATAAGATCCTTTAACAAAGTTTGATCCAAGCCCCTTTTTGGGTGGGGGTATTATGCAAATTGATCTTTCGGTTCAAGAGGTAACCAAAAAGTTTAAAGAATTCGTAGCGGTGGACAACGTGTCCTTCGAGGTGCCGGATGGCAGCTTTTTTTCCATCCTCGGTCCATCCGGTTGCGGCAAGACGACCCTGTTGCGCATGATCGCCGGGCTGACCGAACCGACTGAGGGCAGAATCATGATTCGTGGGAAATCCATGCAGGGCATTCCACCAAACAAGCGGCCGGTTAATTTAATTTTTCAACATCTGGCCCTGTTTCCCATGATGGATGTAAAAGAAAACATTGCATTTGGCCTGAAGCGGCGCGGAGATAGCAAGGCGGATATCAAAAAAAAGGTTGAGACCATTCTAAAGCGGGTTGACCTTTCAGGGTTTGGTGACAAAAAGGTCGATCAGCTATCGGGGGGTCAGATGCAACGGGTTGCCATTGCCAGATGCCTTGTGCTGGAGCCGGCTGTTTTATTGCTGGATGAACCCCTGGGCGCTCTGGACCTGAAACTGCGAGAACAGATGAAGGTCGAATTAAAAAAACTGCAGGCCAAAGTTGGGACCACCTTTGTTTACATTACCCATGACCAATCCGAGGCGCTGGTTATGTCAGACCATGTCGCCGTGATGAATCAAGGGGTATTTGAACAAATAGGGTCCCCCCAGAGTCTTTACAACGACCCGCAGACACCTTTCGTCGCCCAGTTCGTGGGTGACAACAATGCGTGGTCCGGTCAGATCCGCCAATGCACCGACTTGATTGCAGAAGTTGAGACTGCTGAGGGCGCCGTGTTCCACACAAAAGTCCGGGAGCCGCTACAACCGAGCGTCGAGGTTGATCTATTCCTTCGACCGGAAGCGATGCTGATTCAACCCGATCCGGACCTGGCCAGTCTGAATCGATTCGAAGTCATCGTCAAAGACATTCTGTTTGATGGTGCCAACAGCCGCTTAATGGCGCATCCAGTAAATGCCGATACCGAATTGCTCATCGCGCTGCCTCAGACTCGCCAATACGACTATATTCAAAAGAATGATAAAATTGAAATCGGATGGAACGAGCAATCGGGTATCTGTTTTCCCAAGAGTCGAGCAGGCTAATATGAAAAACCAAAAACGCTGGGCACTGCTTTTTTTTCTGTCACCGGTTTTACTGTGGCTGTTTCTGCTGATCGTGTTGCCGCATATCGATCTGCTGATCATGTCATTTCGTATTGAAGACGACGTCGGTAAAATGGCCTGGAGTTTTTCAAATTATCTTAATTTCTTCGAAGAACCCATCTACTGGCTAACCTTTGTCCGGACGGCAATTTATTCTATTCTGGTAACGTTTCTGACTTTTGTGATTGCGCTTCCGGTTGCTTTTTATATTACCAAAGTTGTTGCTCCAAAATTCCAGGGGTTTCTTTTCGTCCTGCTGCTGCTGCCGTTTTGGGTCAGTGAATTGGTCAGGGTATACGGCTGGATGATACTGTTGCGGGAAAGCGGTGTTATCAATCATTTTCTGACGAATCTGGGCATTTTAAGACAACCGGTTGAAATGCTCTATACCGATGCGACGATGATACTGGGACTGGTTTACACCTCTATGCTTTTCATGGTTGTGCCGATAACTTCGGTGCTGGACAGCCTGGACAACAGCCTCATAGAGGCGGCTTATGATCTGGGGGCCAACATGTGGACCATTTTGTTCAAAATTATCATCCCCCATGCCACCCCCGGAATTGTATCGGGCTCAATTGTTGTCTTTATGCTGACCTTAGGCAATTACCTTACACCGAATTTAATGGGCGGAAAAAATTCCCTGTGGTTCACCGAACAGATTTACAACCAGTTTATTGCCAGCTTTAACTGGAACCAGGGTTCTGCCTTTGGGTTCCTGTTGTTGGTTCTCTCTTCGCTGGTTGTCTGGCTGGGATTGAAGCTGAGCAGACAAAGTCTGAGGAAAGTCGTGCAATGATCCGAACACTGCCAACATCAAAAACCTACAATTGGTGCTTCAAGCTCTATGTGATTCTGTACTTTACCTTCCTGTTTGCTCCCCTGGTGGTGACCTGTGTGCTGGCATTCAACGATTCCCAATTTCCGTCATTGCCCTGGAAAGGTTTTACCCTGGAATGGTTTACGGCCGATTTGCCCGAGCGCGTTGGTATTTTCAACGACCAGATCAACCTGGACAGCATCTGGGTGAGTTTTCGGGTGGCTTTTTTTGTCACCTTGCTGGCAACCACCGTGGGTACCTGCGGTGCGTTTTTGTTCGAGCAGGAAGAATTTCGATTTAAACAGGGGCTTTATTTTCTCATGCTGTGTCCGCTGGTGATTCCGGGGGTCATTTTGGGAATTTCCATCCTATTGTTCAGCAACACCCTGGGAACCTATTTTGAAACCAATTTAAATATCGACGTGGAACTGTTCCGCCCGGGATTCTGGTTGGTGGTACTGGGGCAGTTTTCATTTATCGCTACGTTGGTCACGCTGGTGGTATCGGCCCGCTTGAAAAAATTTGACCGCACCCTGGAAGAGGCCGCCATGAATCTGGGTGCCAACCGGTTAGAAGTGATATGGCATATTACCCTGAAGTTCCTGAGACCGGCCATCATCGGCGCCGGTGCTGTGGCGTTTTTGATGTCATTTGAAAATTTTAACACCACCCTTTTTCTGGTAGGCTACGAAGCCACCCTGCCGATTAACCTGTATCTCCAGGTCAGAGACGGCAGTACCCCTGTGATTAATGCCATTTCATTCATGCTGATTGTGGGCACCTCGATGGTCGCTGTGGCCAATCTTTATTTTAGTAGAAAAGTGGAATGATTCTGTATCCCATCGAATTCCTGTTAACTGATGAGTCCCGCAGCAAATTTTCGACCTCTTTCCTTATATGACTCCGATTGACATTTTTATCGTAATAGGATGATAAATTTAAGTATGAAATTTTCGATGACCACCAATGCCTATGATGAAAATCAACCGATCGAGGCACGCTTGAGGCAGTTTTCCGATACTGGATTCAGATGGATTCATTGGGCAGAGCACCTGACATCCAATAAAATTTACACCAGGGATGAGGCCGAACGGATTGCGCAAATGGCAGATAAATTTAATTTATGCATTGACTCCATCCACGGTGTCTATTTGCTCGATGAAGGGCGACCATTCACCGAAGACCGCTGGCTTAAATTGAATATTAACCGGATTCAGTTTATCTCCTGGTTAGGGGGAAATTGTATTGTCGTCCATGTTCCCCTGGAAGATTGCGAACTGAGTTTCGAAACCGAATGCACTCAATCAGAGCGGCTCATCAGGAGGATTCTGCCCGCTGCACAAAACCATAGTGTTCGGCTGGCAATTGAAAATCTCGACACACGATCATGCCGACGCATATTCGATTATCTTTTTAAGACCTTTTCGCAAGATGATCTCGGATTCTGTTTTGATTCGGGACATGCTCATATGAACGGAGAAGACGATATTCTTGAACGGTACTTAGACCGCCTGCGTATCACTCATTTGCATGATAATCATGGCAAGGAGGATGAACATCTGCTTCCGGGAGCAGGGACCATTGCCTGGAAAGCGGTCATTTCGAGTTTAAAGAAATTACCCGATCTTGAATCTGTCAATATTGAAGCATTTTGGCCGGGAGAGATTCCGAAGGATCAATGGTGCCGCATGGCATATCAATCTATCTTTAATCTATGGTATGGGAATCGGAGGCAAAATAATTAAAAAACACGCAAACACGAAATTGCCATTTTTTGTTCACCGCCGGTTTTTCGTGTATTGGCCGCTTCGAAATTAGTTTAATTTACAGCGCTCGATAAGCCGTTCGATGTTCTCCGGGTTGGCGACGCGTTCATACCGAACGATTTTTTCTTCATGCGCTTCCACAAGCTCAGGCGATGTGCGCTGGTCTTTTAGATTTGCCAGCATCGTAGCCGCCCAGAGAATCCAATGCAGAGCAATCAGGGGTTCTCTGATGTTGACCATTTCCATGAGATGGTCCGGATCTTTTCCGTTCATACGGGCATAGGCATTTAGGAAGTATCTGCGTTCTTCCGAATTCAGCGCTTTGCGGGAATTATACAATGCCACAGGCTCAGAAATGAAACAACAAAGATCATAGGTGTAATCATCCACCCGGGGTTTTTCCCAATCGATCAATCTCAGCCCATCAGCCGTCTTGACAAAGTTTTCACAACACAAATCTGTATGAGTTAAAGTGTCGGCCTGAAAGAGATGCCGCTGCTCATTTAGCAGGGCCTCGGATTTTGCCAATACCTTTTTTGCCAGGCTGATCGTCTTCCTGTCAGGACGCATCGCCGCTTCATAGCCGGTCAGATCACCCAGGGCCAAGGCATAGACACCTGCCAGCGGATCCTGCCAGATCGTGAAGGGCATGCCTGTGGGATTCAGGGCATGAAGCCTCGTTAACAGCTCGGCGACCTCCGGGAGATACTCCTTTTGCAAGGATAAAGGAGGGCCCTCCAGATATTCCTCGATGAGGATATCGAAATCAAAATATTTTCGGCTGTCGTCAAAATGAAAGGCCTGGGGCCCAATGCGATGTCCTTCCAGAAATTTCAATACGCTGAATTCATATTCGATCTGGTTGGAAAGACCGCTCTGCTGCTCGATGTTGACGCGGAAGATAAAATCCTTTTGACTGAGCCGGACATGGAAATTCAGATTGTATGAGCCGGGGGTCATTCCCAAAATATCAATTGAGACGATATCCCGAAGACCCAATAAATCAGGGGATAGGTTTTCCAGATATCGAGTGATTTTCTCTTCCAAATCTGACATGGGTTTTATTCTTATCTAGACTTAAATCCTTAACAATCAGGTGTCAGGAATTCGAATTCGGAATGCGGAATTAATCAATTTCGGATTTTTGATTGCGGGGTTTGGTCTTTGATTTTCCGCATTCCGACCTCATGTTTGGTCACTGCCCGCAGGGCTGAGTGTTTTTTGGTTTTCGGCCTATCAGCGAAAACCAAAAAAAAGATTCTATCTTTCTGCGTTCTCTGCGGCTCGAGCGCAGCGGGCGGTGAAAAAATCTTTTACAATCCGCAATCCGCAATCCGAAATTGAGAGACACCTGAAACCTCGATTAAGAGAGGCTTTCCTCTTTATAGTGCACGATAATATCTCTTTTGGCCAATTCGGCAAAGAACAGATCGGGTTCGACGAGTGCTTCCGGACAATTTACCCCATAGCCCACTTTTCCTTCCGCAATCAGCTGAGCGCATATTCCAAGTGGAAAACCCACATTGTTGGAATAGGCATAAGGCACATCCCATTCGGACATAGGGGGGTGCGTGGTCCAGTAAGTTCGTTTTATGGACCGGTTTCCTTTTTTACCGATAACTTCCACATTCAGTCCGTAGCCAAAAAGATCCTCTTTGATCGTTGCTTCCGGCATCTGCAAAAGCGCACGGATGATAAGATCTTTGGGAGAAATCTCCGTCCCGTTTATTTTTATAGGCTTGGTATCAAAAAAGCCATATTCGATTAAAGACCGTATTAGCCGCATATCTTTGGGCGTAAACGTCCCCCTCACAAATACTCGTTTCACATGGAGATTCGGTGGAAAAGACCGTGTTTCCCCGTGGGGCACAAAATACACTTTCATGGGCCCGATCGGATGGGGAAAATCAATCAACCTCTCACCCGTAAAGGGCGGAACCGGGTAGAATACACCGTCTTTATAATATGTCCGCAGGGAATTTTCAGGGTCAAACTCCCTTAAAATCGTGTCGGTAAGGGCTGGTGACAATGCAAATGGTCTCATCGCCGCAAAAGAGACATGAATTTCATCGGCTTCGTCAAGTTGATCGACACCATGCTTGGCCAGCAGGTTTGTAACTCCCGGGGTGGCCCCCATACCTGACACGTAGCAGACTTTTAGTTCTTTGGCCTTTTTATCCAGGGCTAATATGCTTTCCGTTGGACTACTTAAATCACAACAGGACACCCTTTCTTCCA
>JASFPE010000148.1:0-10890 GCA_050116155.1 Desulfobacterales bacterium | reverse complement strand
TCCCGGCCAATAGATACCTTCCCATACAACTCGGTTTAACCCACTGCCCATTTTACATTTCAGACAGATCGGTGTCCGTTTGCCTTTTTTTACGGGCTGACCCGATAGGTGAAGCAATCCGCCCAGTGGATCACCCTCAGCAGAAACACCACAAAGCAATGAACATCCGCAATCCAAGACTTTATAGGCCACGCCAATGGCATCGATATGCTCCCCTAAAATTTTCTGACAGGTCTCTTCAAAAATATTAGATGGCACTTTGCTGTTGGCTTCCATAGTATTTTGAGTAGCATACAACACCAACAATTTCCAGCCCCACTGTCATCCAGTTGACATTCCACTGCAAGTATTTTAACCTAATTTCAAGAATTCCGAAACACTTCCATACAGAACGACATAAATCATTGCGCATACATACACAGCGTTATGCATGTTTAAAACTAGGCGGTAGTTTTAAAATCATCGATTCAAAGGGGGAATATGCAATTTATTATGACGCTGTGTATAATCCAATAATCTGAAACGGCAATCATCGGGTCATGCCAACTAACCTTCCGCCAGATTATTTTGAAGCCGAAAAGCGGTATCGCGAGGCAAAAGCACCGGCGCAAAAAATTGCCTGCCTCGAAGAGATGCTGACCATCATGCCGAAGCACAAAGGCACTGATAAACTGCGGGCCGACCTTCGCAAACGAATTTCTAAACTGAAAACAGCCCCGCAGTCCAAAAAGGGCCTCGGCAAACGCGAGTCTGCGTTCCATATCGATAAAGAAGGAGCCGGACAGGTAGTGGTGGTGGGACCGGCCAATGTCGGCAAATCTGCGTTGGTGGCAAGATTGACCAACGCCAATCCGGAAGTGGCTGATTTTCCCCATACGACTTGGAATCCGCTGCCGGGAATGGTGCCGGTGGAAAATATCCAGATACAGCTGATTGACACACCGCCATTAAACGAAGAATATATGGAGCCGGAAATGATGGATCTTATTCGCAGATCCGACCTCATTTTGGTGGTGGTGGATCTGCAAACGGATCCGGTTCAACAATTGGAAGATTCGGTGGCGCTGCTGGATGCGCATCGCATTGTTCCCTATCGATTTAAGGAAAGCTATCCCGAACCGCGCGGGGTGGTGTTTGTTCCGTTTCTGGTGCTGGCCAACAAAAATGACGATGACGACTCGGAGGAAAATTTTGAAATATTTCGCGAATTACTGGAAGACGATTGGCCGATGGTCTCGGCATCGGTAGCCACCGGTCGTAATCTCGAGCAATTAAAAGATGCTCTGGTGGAACGGCTAGAGATTATTCGCGTGTATTCCAAGGCACCCGGAAAGGAGCCGGACTTTACAGCTCCATTTACACTGAAAAAAGGCAGCACGGTGGCCGATTTGGCTGCCAAAGTTCACAAAGATTTCGTGGACAATCTCAAACTCGCCAAAGTGTGGGGCACTGCCGTATTTGATGGTCAGATGGTTCAACGCGACCATATTCTTCAGGACGGTGACATTGTGGAACTGCACCTCTAACTTGAATATTTTTCATATTCAAACTTCAGCAATAAATTGTCGACCTATGGCCCGATCAGCACTGAATTTAGTCCAAAAGAGGTTCACATGAGTAACGCACAGGAAATTGTCGAAATCAGGGAAGCCCACCGCATTGATGAAACGGCCCTGATCGAATATCTCAGTCAGAAATTGGAGGGCTTTTCCGGAGAGGTACGGCTGCAGCAATTTGCATATGGTCAATCCAACCCGACATTTTTGCTGTCCACCGCGGACAAGGCCTACGTTCTGAGAAAGAAGCCTCCGGGCAAACTGCTTCCTTCCGCCCATGCTATTGAGCGTGAATATCGTATCCTGAAAGCATTGCAAAATACAGCGGTTGCGGTCCCCAGGACTTATCTGCTCTGTGAGGATGAATCCATTATCGGCACCGCATTTTATGTAATGGAACGCATGCAGGGGCGGGTTTTCCGGGACCCGATGGCATCAGAGGCTACCGGTGCCAAAGAACGCAGCCTCATCTTTGATGCCATGAATGACATGCTGGCCAAAATTCATTTGGTAGACTGGAAAAAACTGGGTCTCGAGGATTTTGGAAAACCCGGTAACTATATGGCGCGGCAGGTCAGCCGCTGGACCAAACAATATCGGGCATCCAAAACCGATGACATCACCAGCATGGACAAGTTAATTGACTGGCTCAACGATAACATCCCTTCCGATGATAGCACCTCCATTGTTCACGGTGACTTTCGGCTGGAAAACAACATGATACACCCCACCGAGCCCCGCATTATTGCGGTATTCGATTGGGAACTTTCCACCCTCGGCCATCCCCTTGCGGATCTGGCGTACAATTGTATGGGGTATCATCTGCCGGATCTCTCCAATAAACCGATGTCTTTATCCACTGTTGATCCGAAAGAACACGGTATACCCACCGAAGAAGACTACATTGCCGCTTACTGCCGTCGAACCGGCCGCAGCGATATTCCCAGCTGGGAGTTTTTTATTGCCTTTAGCATTTTTCGACTGGCGGCAATTATTCAGGGGGTCTACCGGCGCGGTCTTGATGGCATCGCCAGTTCAGATAATGCCAAAACCTATGGCGCCTTTGTAAAGCTTTTATCCGATGCAGCCTGGCAAACCGTTCAGAAAACTAAATAAATATCGAATGTCGATTTTTTGAATTTTTATGGATTCATCAAACTTCGATATTCGATATTCCTTGTTCGATATTCGATATTCAATTTTTTGTAAGACAGGAAAAGCACTCCCAAAAATTTTCAAAGCACCTATGGCAAATGAGAGAACAATGAAACTTCTGATCGTCCACCAGGGCGCATTGGGGGATTTTGTGGCGATTTTTCCAGCCATTATCAGACTGAAAAAATATTATCGGTGCATTGATGTCTTATGCCAGACTCAGCTGGGAAAAATGGCTAAAAAGCTGGGCCTGGTAAAGCAATGCTATCCGCTGGAAGCAGCCGCTTTTGCATTGCTTTACACGAATGAAACCGATCACAGCCTGGCAGAGCTTTTAAGACAATACGCTAAGATAGTTGTATTTTCTCGATCCCGGCCGCTAGAAAAATCTTTAAACCGCATGACCGGGCACCGTTGCCTAAGACTGTCTCCCCAACCACCTGCCGAAAAATCAATTCATATCACCACATATGCCATTCAAAATCTCGTTCGGGAAGGATTGCTCGGGAAAGAGGATGCCGATCTGACAGATTCGTGCTTTTCGTTGCATCCGCAAGAAAATAAAAAGCGGCCGATTGACCGAAAAAAAATTCTGATTCATCCCGGCTCCGGAAGTATCCGAAAACGGTGGCCAATCTCGCAATTTAAGCAGATAGAATCAGTACTTCAATCGAAAGGTTTGAAACCTGAATTTGTCCTGGGGCCTGCCGAGCTGGATCTGGCAAACCAATTGGCGCATCAAGACCGAACCATCCATAGTTGCAGCGATCTGTTGGATTTGGTGAGCCTGTACAAATCTGCGGGGGGCTATATTGGGAATGATTCCGGCGCCAGTCATCTGTCGGCATTTATGGGACTGCCCACTGTCGTCATCTTCGGGCCCGCCGACCCCGCACGCTGGAAACCAAACGGCCCTTTTGTCGAGGTCATTCGGCCCGAGCTTGAATGCCTACCCTGTTTTGAAACCGATGCATCCAACTGCCCGGAACCTAAATGTCTGGATGACACTATCCCCCAGGCGGTCATGGATGCCTTTTACCGAATTTATAATTAAGCCAGAGCATAGGCGCTTCCTTTGACGCTATGCGCTTTGCGCTATGCCCCATGCCATAAGGCATATAGCCTGTGAAGATTTCAAAGCGAATTGAATGGAATTTGGCTATATTTTCGTTAAGCTATAGTCCCTGCTGCCAAGCCCGATCTGTTCGGCATACGCAAACTGTAAGGGCCAATCTACCTCGGGATAGATACCCTTAAATTTATCTTTTCCGGGCAGGCGGTTTTTCTTGAGACAGCTTCCGGGCAAGGCGCGTTCCTGATTCACCAGATCGACTGAGGCCTGATCAATGGCCACCGGATCGGTTGAGGCCACAACCCCGATGTCTCTTACGATCGGTGCATCATTAAACGGAGGGCAATCACAGGCCGGAGAAACATCAGTGATGAAATTTAGAAAAAGTGAACGATCTTCCTTCCCTTTCAAAACGCCGAGGGTGTATTCCACCATCTTTTCCATAAAAACGGGTATTGATGCATTCCACCGGATTTGAATCGCCCGGTTTGGGCAAACCAAAATACATTCCCCGCAGCCAATGCATTTTTCGTCATTTATGCGGGCTTTCTCCTCGATCATCGAAATTGCCCTTTGGGCACAGCGCGAGATACAATCGCCACAGCCCACACATTTTTTTCGTTTGACCTTTGGGGCCACATCGGAGTGTTGGGCCATCTTGCCTTTGCGCGACGCACAACCCATACCCAAATTTTTTATGGTTCCTCCAAAGCCCGAGAGCTCATGGCCTTTAAAATGAGCCACCGATACAATTGAATTCGCCTGAACAATCTCGGTGCCGATATATGCTTTTCTGAACCGTTTCTGATTGATCGCAACAGCAGTTTCGCTCTTACCCCTTAATCCATCGGCAATGATGATGGGGGCATCGACCACCGGATAGGCAAAACCGTTTTGTATGGCCGTGGCAATGTGCCGGGGAGCATCGCAGCGGGTACCCACATAAAGGGTGTTGGAATCTGTTAAAAAAGGAACGGCATCGATATTTTTGATACATTCGATGATTTTTCTTAGATACACGGGACGAATAAAGGCTGTGTTACCCAGCTCTCCGAAATGCAGCTTGACGGCCACCAGATCTCTTTTTTTGACAGCCTTTGAAAGGCCGGCACTTTGCAGCAGTTTGCCCAGCTTACTTAAAAAATTTTCCTTGTATTTTGCCCTCAGATCAATAAGATACACCGTACTCGGCATATTAATCCTCCATTACAAGTTTAAAGTTATATTTTGGCAATAAGAATGAATATAGCCGCGAAATTAACCATATTGGATCAGATTTACTCGATCTATGAGGAATTTGCAAATACGTTGGAATTGGCTTGCAAAAAGCAGTGTTCATTTTGCTGCACGACGAATGTCCTCCTGACCACGCTGGAAGGATACAAGATCATTGATACGTTAATTTCCAACGACAAATTTGATGCTATCAAGAAAATCATAACGGCCCCGGCTACAGCACGTTACCGACCTGAACTGACTACCAATCAAATTGCCAAGATGTGCGCCGATGGCAGGCAATTGCCTGAAGAAGTCGGGACGCAAAATTGGGAAGAGTGCTTTTTTTTGATAGATAATGAGTGTCCGATATATGAATTGAGGCCTTTTGGGTGTCGCTGCCTGGTTTCCCGGCACAATTGTGGAGAAAAAGGTTATGCTGAAGTTGATGATTTCGTCATTTCCGTAAATACCGTCATCTTGCAGACGATCGAACACGCAGACGTCCAGGGGTGCACTGGGAATCTGGTGGATGTGTTGGGTGTGCTGTCATCTGAGAACAATCAGGAAGCTTACCGCAGCAATGCACTGACCTGTCAGAAATCCGGGCTAATTCCGAATTACCCGCTCACCGTCTTGATGATACCACCGGAACACCGCACCCGCATGGAACCGATCCTACAGAAACTCCGGCAATTAAAATTCTGATCGCTTCGTAAAAAGATGAACGTCCAACATCGAACATCGAACATCGAACGTCCAACATTGAATAAAAAACATCCAAATTTATAATTCGTACCAAATACTCGAGTAGCCTTCATTCAAAATCATAGGTGTATTTCTTCATCTTTTCTGATTCAACATTCGATGTTGGACGTTCGATGTTCGATGGTCATTTTTAGTACCGCCTAACCAAAACCAACTCAGCGCATTGGAAAGCCTGCCCCGAAATCCACACCGAGCTAGCATCAGGCATCCAGCATCCAGCGACCAGTAACCAATAACTACTTAATTTGGAAGAAAGATTCATCATACTCCGGCTTCCCCTCAAAGCGACGCATAAATAATTCCGGTATTCTATCTATATTTTCAAAAAATCCCGGGTCCGCTTCGATACCGGCCCTGTGAAGTGCGTTGAGCATATCCCGGGGTTTGGGGGGACAACCTTTAACCGGGATCATCTCCTGGATGTCCGGGTTATCTTTATGGGCCTGATAGATGCATTTGCCGAGCAGGATCGTTTTCTTCATACCGGGCGTGGGTGACATGGATTTCCCGGTCAAAACTTCTACCTTATCCCAGGGTTCACCTTTCCAGGCAAAACGTATGGCCGAAATCACCAAACCGTTAATGTTGGAACAATAGGTACACATGGAAAGGTCAAATTTTTGATAGAATATCCCCTTGAGGCCTTCTTTGGCCATGGGCACCGGCATGATGCCCTCATCGGTTCGGCTGTATTCAAAGTCATATGCATGGTATCGGGCTATCTTTTCGATGCGCTCACCCACCACCACGATATCTGAAAGATCCTGGGGACGCTTGCGCTTTTTGGCCACATGCACCAGATGCGGAACTTTTTCGGGCTCATGGCCTAAAACCCTGGCCCCCACCATATCAGCAGAGAGCACATCTGCTGATGCGATCAGCAGGTTACTGCGGTGAAGACGCCCATCAAATCCGGGTCCCCGTTCGTTGGTGTAAATGCCATCAATTAAAGTAAACATGGGGGGCATCTTGTCTGCCAGCTTTGAAACCCAAAAATGAAGATCTTTTCCCGGATTCATATTGTGGCAGCGTTTGCGAGAATCAATATCGATCAGCCCCTTGAGGTTTTTGATGCCCAGGCTGACGACGGTCTGATTGTGGCACTTCAGCACCGGCAGGTCCACTACAAAGTCACTGTTAAGGATGTCGGTGTTAAAACGCATTTTTACGCCATCGCCCAGATCCAGTTTTTCAAAAGGCCGCTCCAAAACATTGAGATACTTAATTCCGTAACGTTTTTTTAAAACCCCGTAACCGAGATATTCAAAAGCATGTAACGGCGTCTGGGTATCTTTGGGATCGCCGAGCACCATGCCTTCTCCAATAGTAATATCATCGATTCCTCGCTCCTTCAGCAAGATCACCATATCCTCTACCACCTGTGAAGTGGTAATGACACCCCATTTCGGAAATCGAACCACCCGGGTCCAAAACACGATATTGGGCTTAATGAAGACCTTGGCATTCGGAGGCAGATGATCCAACCCTCTCGACAAATCCACCGCCTTCCGCACTGATTCCAGAGGTTTCTCATACCGCAAAAGCGCAACCCGATGTTTACTCATAGGCCAGTCTCCTGATGAAATTATAATCCTAACAACCTAGCCGCATTCATACCACAGATTTTTTTGATTTGAGTGTCTGGCAAACCAGCTTCCGCCATCTCTTTAAAATATCTCTGCGGTGGTAGCAATGGATAATCGCTTCCAAACAGAATTTTATCTGAGCCAACAAGCTGAACCGCTATCGGATAAATTTCAGGATCATAGAGAAACGGTGAGGCAGCCGTGTCAAAATAGATGTTTTTCAGATATTCTTTGACTTCCTTTTTGAGTAGATGAAAAAAGAATAATCCGCCTCCCCAGTGGGCCAATACGATGGTGTTTTTTTGGAACCGTTTGATGAACTGGTAAATCTGGGTCAGGGTCATGGGGGTCTTGCCGGGGTAGATGTGTCCGACAGGCTCGTTGGTATGAATTAAGACCGGAAGCTCCCGCTCTAGACACAGCTGCATGATGGGGGCCAGTGATCCAAATACCTTAGCGTCAAGTCCGGATTGGTAAAAAGCAAGTTCGCCGATCCCACGCAAGCCTGTTTCGAGGCAGCGTTGTGCTTCATCGCCGGCGTCTTTGCTTGCGGGATTTATACAACCTAACCCGATGAGGCGATCGGGATATTTTTCAACCATCGCTATGATATAGTCGTTGTGCATTTTGACGGTATCCGAATTTTTCCATGGAAAACCAAAAACCACCGCTTTATCCACCTGGTGTTCATCCATGGCATTTAACAATTCCTCGGCACCAACAAGCCTGGATCTGGGAGATTCATATAATAGCTTGAACGCGGGTTCAGACCGGAAATACGAGTGCTTGTTGTTGCGAACCTGTTTCGGAAAAAGGTGGGTATGAAAATCGATAATCATCAATAACAAACCGGGAGTTTCAATCAGATTAAAAAAAATAACGACTAACTGGAATTTTTCCAATTAGTCGTTAAGGAGGAGAACAGATGAAGAAATTATTAGGCTGCGTATTATCAAAATGCAAAGTTCTTGCCAAAAATAATTTCGGTTCCCAAAATTATCTAATATTTTTAGTTTTATCATAAAATTCAAGTTGTTATAATTATCATCATTCGTTTCGTCATTTTTGTAATATCAATTTTGAGAGAAAAATTGCAGTGGTTTTGTTCATTATTTTTAACCCGATTCAGGGCAAAATGAAAAAACCTATTGTTTTTAAAGCATTTATTTATTATTTCGTGAAGTTCAAATTTTTGAACCCGAACTCTTCAGACAGGCCATCTAATTCATAACTATCTGTAATTTAAAATAAATTTAAGTTTACAACTCTGAACCGCCTGCTGTTAAGTATGTTCATGGAGAGCCAATAAGTATTGCCCATGGATCCGTTTATAAAAACAAAACAAAACCCGATGTATTTATACTTAATTGTATTAACTATCAGTTCGACCGTCGGATTGCAAGTCTGGCGAACGTTGTTTAACAACTTCGCCGTTGAGGTGGCCGGATTGGACGGCAACCATGTCGGGATGATCCAATCCGTCAGAGAAATTCCAGGATTTTTGGCACTGCTTGCGATTTATGCCATTTTAGCGATCAAGGAACATCGACTGTCTGCCCTATCTATACTGGTTTTGGGTATTGGGGTGGCAATAACCGGCTTGTTTCCATCCTATACGGGCTTGCTTCTGACAACCCTGCTGATGAGTTTCGGATTTCATTACTATGAAACCACCAACATGTCACTCACCTTGCAGTATTTTGATAAAGGCACCTCGCCGTGGGTATTCGGCAAACAGCGCAGCTTTGCTGCCGCCTCGAACATCGCCGTCGGGATTTTAATATATTTCCTGGCTTTTCTGCTAAATTACACCCAGCTCTATTTATCATTGGGAGGCCTCATTATTGCGGCGGCGATGTGGGGCTTTATGCAAAATCCTGCCGGCCAAAGCGTAATTCCCCAACGTAAAAAAATGATTTTACGAAAACAATATTGGCTTTTTTATTTCCTCACGCTCATGGCCGGAGCACGACGTCAGATTTTTATTGCATTTGCCGTATTGTTGCTGGTTCAGAAATTCCAGTATTCGGTTCAGGAAATCACCATACTTTTTGTAATTAACAATATTATCAACTTCTTTTTAAGCCCTGTTATCGGCAAAGGAATTATCCGTTATGGCGAACGCAAGATTTTAACTTTGGAATACGGGAGTTTGTTTTTTGTTTTTATGGCATATGCGATCACCGATTCTAGGCTTGTGGTTGCCGTTCTCTATATTCTGGATCATATATTCTTTAATTTTTCGATTGCCATCCGCACCTATTTTCAAAAAGTCGGCGACCCCCGGGACATCGCACCGAGCATGGCGATGGGCTTTACCATCAATCACATCGCCGCTGTTTTCCTGCCGGCCATTGGCGGTCTATTGTGGATTATTGACTATCGGATTCCGTTTCTGGGTGGGGCGGCAATGGCCTTGATTTCATTGATGGCTGTGCAAAAAATAAAAATACCCGGTTAACCTGAAGCTGTATCAAGAATATCAGATCGCGTTATCGTAGCTCTCACAATGATTTTTTTCTCGTGGGGGAGGGGAAGCGAAATGTTGCAGTTTGCAGTTACTTTCGGGACACAGCACTGGAATCTGGTTTCAGATGATCCGCTATCAGCCCTGACCTTGACATCATAAAAGGCATGCCATATTGTGAAGCATGGACGCGATAATGAAACAAAAAATCGACAATGTTCTGGATCGGGTCAAAGAGCCGGAAACCGGGTTGTCGCTTGCGCAACTGGGCATAGTTGAACGAATTCGTTATAATCAAGAAAAAAAGAAACTGACTGTCTTCTCCATCAATCTTCAACACAATCACCATTATTGCTGCACCGTCCTTCAGGGGTTGCTCATTTCCGGGACCTTTAAGGCTCTGACAGAAGCGTTCCAGAAGGAGTTTCCCGATCTTGCAGTTGAAGTAGTCTGATACGAACCTGCCCCAATATCAGTTCTAAATCCCTTGATTTTCACAATTGAATCCGAATCACAAAGCTTTATCAGCAAAAATTAATAAAAAAAGTTAATTTTCTTCGATTTTTTTTATTTTTTGCTTAATTTCGCAGATACCACATTGTGCTAAAACAAAAAAATCATATTTTTGTTGACATTTTTTAATGCATCCATAAGGATGCCAGCCGGTGAATTCGCGATTTTGGTCTCATGTACCAAAATCCGTGTTCACCGCGCTTAACCAACCCATGTGCTAGTGGAACAGAACTGCACACGTAACAAGGCTTGTCGGAAAGCCTAAATTGAACCTGAAAGGAGGAGACAACTCTATGGGTGCTTTAGCGATTATGGTGTTGGCATTCGCCGGGTACATTATCATGTACCAATTGTATGGCAAATTCATTGGTAGCAAAATCTTCGCATTATCCGGCGCAGCCAAAACCCCGTCCGTTGAAATGGAGGACGGGGTCGACTATGTTCCGACCAAAAAGGAAGTGATTTTTGGTCACCATTACACTTCTATTGCCGGAACCGGGCCTATCGTGGGACCGGCCGTTGCCGTTATCTGGGGCTGGGTGCCGGCCCTAATATGGG
>JASFPE010000147.1:0-10918 GCA_050116155.1 Desulfobacterales bacterium | reverse complement strand
CGCTCCTCATTAAACTCTTTTTCCTTGCGAACATATTCAAGAACTTCCCTTTCTAATTGCTTGATTCTGAGCTCCAATTCTTTGTAAGTCGGCTTTTCGGTCATGAGAATATTGCCTGTTGTTACTAAAATTATTTGTCATGAATACTAACCGCCTGGCACGTGTAGGTGAGCTATAAGTCACGAATACATCAATGATTTTCATTATCCTCAGATAAGAGGGTCCGATCATCAAAAAACAGTTCGGAAAAATGATCTAAGCTGCCATTGAATAAATTGGTCACTTCTTCGGCCATAATTTTCGCCCGATTACGCCAAATTCTTTGATTGATAGACGATTTACAACTCCATCCAGCGATATATCGTATCTGTGAAGCATGGTCTAAAACAGGCGAGGTATAGATGAAATGCTGATTTAAATCTTATTCCAAAATATTTCTTAAAATGAACAAGCGTAAAGAAAAACGAACAATAAATTCATATTGGTTAACACAGTAAACATAATTACTAAATTATAAATTGTCAAAATCAACTTTTCGTATGACTATAGACATCAGGAAGTTATCAACTCTTCTACACACCGATCTTTTTCTTCCCATAAGTTATTAAACCTCCGCTGTAATCCTTTGCGAAAGTGCTCGTCATTGGTATGATACCAGGCAGTCTTATTGCTCAATGAGTTTTCACATCCTGAGAATGATCTGAGGTCTCGTCGGGCATGTCAGTGTTTTTCTTCAGTTTGCGTTGTCTTTTTTGCTCTTTCTTTTTTTTCCTAGCCAATTCTTTCTGACGTTTTTTAAATGTATAATTTGATCTTGCCAATTTATTACCTCCCTAGTGGTTATGCTTGACAATTTTTTAAAAAAGTCTTGGACTGGACCCTTTTGCGGTCAAAGATATAATATAACCGACCTTGCTGCTGTAATTTCATGCGAAACAAAAGGGCATCCCCTTGTTATTGAGAGGAATGCCCCTTTTTAATCAGAAACCAAAAATTAAATCACAGTCACATTTGCAGCGGCAGGACCTTTTTTTCCTTGCTCGATGTCAAAAGTAACGCGGTCGCCTTCATTGAGAGATTTAAAACCGTTTGTGTTGATTGCCGAATGGTGAACAAACACATCCGGTCCGTCTTCCTGCTCAATGAAACCGAAACCTTTGCGGTCACTAAACCACTTAACAGTTCCATTTGCCATGCTAATATCCTCCTTCTTTAATATTTTCAAAATCTCAAACTGGAGGATATCACACTAGAAAATTGATTGTTCCTTCAGAAAGAAACCGCCCCACCAAATGAAGACAGGACCTTGTTGAATGTTTATACAATAATTTATCCTTGAGCCAAAAGCAAGCTAAATATTTAAATCTTTTAATAAAATAAAAGCCATTGGATATAATGCTGTGAAGCTATAACCTTAATTCAATAAAGCTTGCCAAAGTTATCGAATTGGATCATTGCACATTGCATATGGTAATCTATTAATTATCGGAATAGTAAGGACCATGATGGCCCATCCGTCCAAAAACATACCAAGGATGGTATAAAGTGTTTCCAAGTCATAGTCCGCTTATAGAGCGAAAACACGAGGGCGCCGATACCAGCGGCCTCCGTAGGCGTAAATGCCCCGACATATATGCCACCCATAACCAGCACAAAAAGGGCTAACATTCCCCATATATTCTTTATTGATATCGCAAGGATTTTTCGACGATGCTCAAGTAATCACCTTTACGGGTATCCATTGGCTGATGTTTTCTATCGCCAGCTTATTCGGGCAGCATTTCTGGACGGCAGGCGTTGATATTTATATTTTGGATGGCCGAGCATCATGGCGCCAAAACTCACATGGCCATCCGGAAGGCTCAGGGCTTCATTCATAGGCGGCCAAAAATTGGCAGCCGCATTAAAGTACCCGGCCCAGCAGGCACCCAATCCAAAAGCCGGCGCCGCCAGCTCAACATATGTGAGCGCGATAGTACATGCGGCCTGCGCGGTGCGCTCATCTTCGGGGGCGTGTGCTACCACCACATGGGGGGCGCCTCTGCAAACACGCTCGACGCCTGTCTCCCAGGCGGCCACCACACGATCCATGTGCATGGCCGCAACAATGGGAGATCCGTCCTTGATCAAATTTCGCATCCAATCGATGACAAGCCCCGCCAAACGGTAAACTTCCTCGCTATCGTAAATCATCAGCCAGTTAACCGGTTGACGGTTATGTCCGGAAGGGGCAAACCGCGCAATATCGATCAGTTTGGTCAATGTTTCGCGATCCACCGGCTTTTTCTCATATGCACGGATGGACCGACGCGATCGCAGAAAATGCTCGACCTGCTCCGCGCCCAGGAACCACTCATTCCGCACAGATGGACAGTCTTCTGAGCCCATATCGGCATGACTCATAGCGCCATGCGGACATATGGCGACACAATGGCCGCAGGTGATGCAAAGCTCATCACCACCGTCGATCATTGTCGGAAATGTCTCGTTGGTTTTGAGCTCGATGATGCCCAAGGGGCACACCCTCGCACAGATGCCATCACGTTTGCACTTTTGCTGGTCTACAGTCAGGAGATTCATATATTATTCCTTTCAGGTATTATACCGGCGATGACCCATGGATCTTGGCCCGTGCTGGTATTCTCTCTTTCTTATTTCTGGTAATATTCAAGGCTTCGATAATTTTTATGCGTGTGTCCTTGGGAAGGATAATCTCATCTACGATCTGGGCGGTCCAGCTATGGGCGGCATCGTAGACATCCACCTTTTCCCTGGAGCGGTTCAGGTAGGATTCGTAAGCGTCTTCCTCGATGCCTTTGCCGTAGATCTTGCCATAATCGAGCTGAGAGGCTTCCACTGCAAAGCGGGCAATCGGCCAGGCATACGTCAGGTCAGCCCCCATACTTTTAAGGCCCCCCATGATCATGCTTCCGGCATCAGCATAGGCCTCCCGCAAAACAATGCTGATCTTCGGTACGGTCGAGGTGGCGTAAACATCGGCAACCTTGCATGTATGGCGGATCAAGCCTTTGGCTTCTTCGGCTTCGCCGGGTACCACCGGCGGCGTATCGACCAGATTGACCAGGGGAATGTTATAAGCATCCAGCACTTGAAGGAAGCGGTAGTACTTGTCGCAAGAGTTGATCTCCAGGATGCTGCCGGAATATTTGGGATTGTTGGCCACCATCCCGACCACTTCGCCGTTAAATCGGGCAAAGCATGTGATTAAATTCCTGGCATACTCATTTTTGATTTCAAAATACTCCCCGCCGTCAACCAGTTGTTGGATGACATCGTGCATATCATAGGTGCGGTCAAAGTCATCCGGAACAATATCTACCAAATTACCCGTCTCCCGGTTGGCATCGTCGGCAATTTTCCATCTGGGTGGATTTTCTCTGAAACTTTGAGGAAGATAACCCAGCAGTTCGCGACACTTGCCGATGGCTTCTTCATCGTCATTGCCCACCACATCACAGGAACCGCTGAGCTGCATATGATAGTCCGCGCCTCCGATATTTCGGTCAATGACCTCTGACGTCGCCGCCTGGGTCTGACGCGGGCCCCCCAACCACATGTTGGCCGATACGCGGCTCATCAGGAGAAAATCGCATAACGTCGGAAGATAGGCACCACCGGCAATGCAGGGCCCCATCAGAACAGTGACCTGAGGTATCACGCCGGAATACAGGGATTGCAGCCTGAAATGCCATTCAATACCGGCGGTGGCCACATCCTGATACCCCAGCCGGCCGCCGGAGGAGTCCAGCAAGTTGACCATCGGAATTCCCCACTGAGCGGCCATTTCCAAAGGTCTGGCAAACTTGAAGAAATGCTGCGCACCGGTTGATCCACCCAGCACCGTAAAATCGCTGGCGTGCACCATAATCAAACGGCCGTTGACCCGGGCGGTGCCAATAATGGCACCATCGCACGGGGCGTCGGGTATACGGCCGTCAATACGTACGCTGGTGGTGCCCACGAAGGAACCCAATTCCTTAAAGCTGCCGGGATCAACCAAAATATCGATCCGCTCCCGGGCAGTCAATTTGCCCCGGCTGTGCTGGCGTTCAATATGTTTGATCCCGCCCCCCAGGCGGTTTCTCTCCTGAATGTCGTGATATCTTTTGATGGCCTCATCCATTCGTTTTCCCATAACGATTTCCTCTATTTTGTTTTGTGCATTACTTTAAAAGGTTCGGTTGAAATCACAAATTACAAGCACCAGCTTATTAAATTCCAAATTCCAAGCACCAAATTCCAAATAAATCCCAAATTCCAATTTTCAAGCGTTTGAAATTTTGAATTTTGGTCATTGTGATTTATTTGATATTTGGGATTTGTGATTTGTGATTTTATTTCTATACTCCACTACCCCGCAGTTTTATCTATTATGCTGGTTTAATGAAACGTTTCTTTTCCGGCACCTTTTCAGACTTGTTGAAGCTGGCTCGTAAGGCCTTGACGATTTTAGAACGGGTTTCTCTTGGATCGATAACTTCATGGACCGTATAGTAAGTGGTAAACATCTTGCCCATCGCCATGACACTGAAATGTTCCTTGAGGATGTTTAAATAAAAGTTGTAGACATCATCATAGTTGCCTTCATCTTTGGCCTTGGCCAGTTCTTTGTGAAATACCGCCTGTACGATGGACTCCGGGCCCGTGGGTGCAAATTCCACAGTCGGCCAGCCATAGATGAAATCGGGTCCCATCTTGCTGCAACCCATAACAATGTTGGAACCGCCGTATGAGCGTCTCAGTACAATGGTGACCTTGGGGTTGGTGAGATGGGAGTAACCATGCAAGTTTTTGGCACCGTGTCGGATGACCCCCATGCGCTCCCATTTATCCCCGGGTGGAAAGGCAGGGGTGTCGGACATGGTTACCAATGGGATATTAAAAGCGTCCAGGAGCATAATGAATCGATCGTACTTATCGGAGGAGTCGGGCTCCATGATACCACTGAGCTCATCCGGGTTGCTGGCTGCAATTCCTGCGGGTATGCCGTCAAAGCGGGCAAAGCCAACAACCATGTTGGGAGCAAAATCTTCTTTGAGTTCGAAAAAATCTCCATCGTCGACAATCAATTCGATGATATCATGGATATCATAGGTGAACTTGGGGTCATCCGGCATAACATCGAGCAGGGCTTCTTCCTTTCTCTCGGGATCATCGCCGGATTCGATGATCGCCGGTTTCTCCCAGCAGTTCTGGGGCATAAGCTGCAACAGCCGCTTGGCCAAATCGATAGCTTCCTCATCGCTGCCGGCGATTAAATCACATTGACCGCTTTTTTCCATGTGGAATTCAGCTCCGCCGGCGTCATCAGATTCAATCGCCCCACCCAGCCATAAAAAGCCGCTCTTGTGATTGAATATCAAGAAGTCGGATAATACCGGCACTTGCGCCAGCGGTCCGGTGCAAGGCCCTAAGATAAGGGCTATCTGGGGAATAATGCCGGAATATTGGCAATAGCTGCGGATCAGTCTGCCCATCCCGTTGAGTCCGACATAGCCGTTTTTAAAGCTGATCCTAGAACCGGCCGAATCGAATATGCCGATAATTGGCATCTGTTGCTGGCCGGCCATCTGGACCAGTTCGGTAATTTTCCAGACTCCCTGATCGCCGATGGACCCGGACATCACTGTAAAATCCAGGGCGTAGACCATTACCGACCGTCCATTGACTGCAGCCATACCCATGATGACCCCATCGGAAGGACTTGGCTTCGGCTCTCCCGCCAATCCCATGCGAAACTCTCTGACCAGTGAGCCGATTTCTTCAAATGTACCCGGATCGACCAGCTTTTCTATTCTTTCCCTGGCCGTCAGCTTACCCAGTGAATGCTGCAGCTCAATGCGTTTCTGGCCGCCGCCGGCCAGGTTCTCTTGCCGGTTTTGATCCAGCTTTGCAAGGTAACCATCCATCCATTGGCCCATCTCTCTTTCCTCCTTGGTCTATCAATCAATTCATACTTCAATTAATTTTGCAAAGAAGGGTTCAGGTCTCGGGTTTCAGGTGTCAGGACTTCAATTACGGATTGCGGAATCTTTTACGTTGCGGGTTTCGTGCTACGTGGTGCGCGTTTCGCTACGCAATTAACTTGCAGCCTTTAACGCGAAACACGTAACTCCTATCGCGTAACCCTGAACACTGACACCTGAAACCTGAAACCTATCCTTTAGGAAACATCCCTGCCTTGCGTCCTTCTGCCGGGGGTCCGGCATAGGCCTGAGAAATCGACATCCATTGATTGGCAGTTTCTCCTGTGATGATCAAATTGGTGTCGGCCACGTGTCGTCGTTGAACCACCACCAGACAAAAATCCTCAGCAGGGCCTTTTACCAAATCTGTTGCGTCATCGGGTCCCCAGCTCCAGCTGTCGCCGGAAGGCCCGGTGAGCTCCACCCGTACCGGTGTCTCAGGCACCTCCATTTTGCGATTGGCAAAACTCCATCCGAATGTACTCACCCCCAGATGGGCGATGTGACGCAGATGCTCGGTCGGTTTACGTTCAATACCCAATGCATCCACAATATCCTGTCCATGTGCCCAGGTTTCCATCAAGCGTGCGGTGGCAAAAGAGATGGCACTCATATCAGGACCATACCAGGGCAGGCGGTCCTTGCGGTTCATTTTTGTCAGTATATTCAACAGCGCTTTACGTTCTTCTCGCCACCAGTCAAGGGTTTGAGCAGCAGTTATATCTTTTCCCGTGGTTTCAATATGCGCAATCATTTTATTCGGATCCTGCAGCATTTCCGCCAGCCACTGTCTAAACGCCTCCGGGTTCGAGGCGCTCAACTTGGCTCTGTTCTCAAAATAGGCTATATGTCGAATCTGTTCTTTAATATCCCAGCCCTCAGCTGGGGTCATGGTTTTCCACTGGTCCTCCGCCAGATTCGCCACAATAGTATCCAGCTCTTGCTGTTCCATTGCCAGATCATTGCATATTTGCTCCATGGTTGAGCTCCTGTCGGTTTTGGGTTTATCACGAATCGGTAAAATTAGGCTGCCAGGTTATTGTGCCGCCATCAGGCTGAAACCGGTGGACGCCGATGCGCCCATGGCCGTGCCGCCTCCAGCTGGGCTGCCAGACGAAACAGCGTGGCTTCATCACCAAAGCGGCCCATAAAATGGGTACCGATGGGAAGATTTTCGCTATTCCAAAACAGCGGCATTGACATGGCCGGTTGTCCGGTAACATTGCAGACGGATGTAAACGGCATGAATTTTCCAGAGCGAAAGAACCCATGCATGGGATCATCTGGTTTCGAATCAAAGGTTCCCAAAGGAACCGGCGGTTCAGCCAGAGTCGGGGTAAGCCATACATCCCATTTGTCAAACATATGCGCCACATCCCTGGCAATGTGCTGCAGGTCTTCCAGGGCGAGCAAGTATGTTCCGGCGTCGGTTTGGCGTCCCTTTTCGATCAGGGCCCAGGTTAGCGGTTCCACCTGATCCGGGGTAATTTTTTTACCGGTTCTGCGTTCCCAGTGCCCGGCATCCCAGGCACTGCCCCCCAGCCATAGCCTGTAGAAGCATCTGGCCATCAGTTCGGCATCCATCTCCAGATCCTTTTCTTCTACAATATGCCCTAATTCCGAACAAAGGGCAGCCGCATTATTTACGGCTTCTACGCAATCTGCATTCACGTCAATGCCTTCGCGTGCGTTTGGGGTGAAAGCAATCCGGAGCTTTCCTGGATCGCTGCCGACTTCTTCGATAAACGGCCGGGCTGGGGGCGGTGCCCAGTAAGGATCGCCCAGATCCGGGCCGGAGGTGGCATCCAGCAGAGCGGCACTGTCTCTTACCGAACGCGTAAGGGCATGTTCGGCCGGCAAACCGCTTATCATGTCTCCATAATCAGGACCCAGGGGATTGCGCCCGCGGGTTGGCTTCAGGCCAAAGACCCCACAACAGGATGCCGGCATGCGGATGGACCCGCCGCCATCGTTTCCATGAGCCATGGGCACCATGCCGGAAGCCACCGCCGCTGCTGACCCGCCGCTGGATCCTCCCGGTGTTCGCTGAGTATCCCAGGGATTGCGGGTTGGTCCGAACAAAAGCGGTTCGGTAGTTGGCAATGCGCCCCATTCGGGGGTGTTGGTTTTACCGCAGATAACGAGTCCGGAATTTTTAATCCTGACAACCAGCTCGGTGTCATGATCGGAAATATAGTTTTGCAAAAAGGCCGATCCCTCGGTGAATCGCACACCGGCATATTCGGCAATCAGATCTTTGAGTAAAAACGGCACCCCCTGAAAGGGACCATCCGGTATTTTGCCGCCAGCTGCCTCCCGTGCAAGGTTGTACATCGGCGTTATTACGGCGTTCAGGGTTGGATTGAGGCGTTGGATCCGTTCGATCGCCGCTTCGACCAGTTCGATGGGTTTGACTTCCTTTTGCCGCACCAGTTCCGCCTGGGCAGTTCCATCCATAAAAGCAAGTTCATCCAAAGCCGACATTCTATTTTCCTTTTCGAGTATCTCTGTATGATGCCAAGGTAATTTTACCCGGGCAGATAAACACTATTTCTCTAAACACTGGGACAGAACATATTCGAATTGGGGATAGCAAGTACCTTTATATATCTCTTCTTTGAAATACCGCTTGATATCTTCTTTCTTGCTCCAATTGCAACCGCAGAGAGTTGTGCAATCGAGATTACCAAATTTGTCGATAAATCCCGTAAAAAGATACCGCACCGCTGTGATAGCCTGCTTTCTTTTTGAATCTTTGACCCCTGGCGCCCCGGTTGCGCCAACCCCGCTGAGATAACCCAGATATACAGCACCCCCGAAGAGGATTCCACATACTGTCTTGCCTGACTCGATGGCCCCCATGTAACCGGCTGTGGCCCACTGATACGGCGTTGCATCCCAGCCCTTGACCTCCCGCAGAACCTGCAGAAGCGCTTCGGCTCACGTATAGCCTTTTGCCATTAATTTTACACCTTCTTTCCAAACCGATTTCAATTGGTCATCTGTCATTGTGCTCTCTTTCTTATAATTGTCGCTCTATAATCCCAGGTCCGCGTTTATGAGTATCACTTTCACTCTACCCTTGGGAAATGATTTTTCGGTAATGGTCCAAGTGTTGCAAATACGGTCCGGACCTTTGCATTCCTCACAGTAGGAAGTTTTGACACACGGCGTTTTTTTGTCCAGCCGCATGGAATTGGTCGGGGCCACATAGTTTTTGATACGGTACATGGCTTCATCCAGATTGGTGACAATTTTATTTCGCCCTATCATGAGGATGACCCATTTGGGCCCAAAAGTCAGCGCACCCACCCGGTTGCCAACCATATCCAGATTGACGAGTTGGCCGGATTCGGTGATGGCATTGGTGCCCGTAATAAACAAATCTACCAGCAAGGCTTTTCTGCGGAGTTCGTGCTTTTGTTCGTTTGTCTTTTTTTGGTCAAACGTATCCAATACCTCCAGGTCAGGATTTTCTTTCAATTCCCGATAAAGACCGCTATCGGTGAAGGTCACTGAACCACCCCAGGATACCGTTTTGGGATTTAATTTGGGCAGCAGTTTCTCCAAAACAATGGCATTGGCTTGATGGGTGTCTTCTGCCAGATATACTTCGAAATTGTTTGCTTCCAGAGCCAGTTTTACATCAGCAAGTCTCAGCTTCCAGTAATTTTCAATCGGTTTGTCCATCCTATCCTCCATTCAGATAAAAATTGATACCAATGAATTCAAAACTTTACATTTAGATGATGCCTGGCAAAGAATCAACCAAAATTATTGGTTGTTTTCAAATCCCGCTCCGGCGGGATTACAACCGCCACCTTTTCGGCCTATGGCCGAAAATTCAAGCCACCCGCTTTGCGGGCGGTCGTTGGCTCTTCTATTTTAACTACCACCAGCGTGACATCGTCTGACTTCTGATGAGACTGCTGGAAATCGTCCAGGTGTATGAAGACTGTATCTAAGATTCGTTTGGCGGATTCATTCGCATGTTTACGAATAGCATTCTTGAAGCGTTCTTTGCCGAACATTTCTCCTGCTTGATTCTGTGCCTCCCAGATTCCGTCTGTGCCGATCAAAATGATCTGTCCGGGCGCGATTGCGCGCTGAAATTTTTGGTATGCTGATTTTTGAGAAACCCCCAGGGGCAGGCCACCCCCGGTAAGCTCAACAAATTCATCAGTATGGCGGTCATATAGTATCCCGGGCTCATGTCCGGCATTTATCCAGTGAATGGCCTCATTTTGACGATCAATTTCGCAAAAAAACAGGGTCATGAAGCGACCGGATTCCTTTACATCCTGGGAAATTTGCCGGTTTACGTCGGTGACAATTTGATTCAAATTGCCCGATTGTGAAAAACGTTGACGCAAAAATGCACGGGCAGTGGTCATTAACAGTGCAGAAGGAATACCGTGATCGGAAACATCTCCCACCGCCAGCCCTAATTTGCGCTGCTGTTCTGCTCCTCTGGGCAAATAATCATAGTAGTCTCCACCGGTTTCTTCACAATAGATACTCTTGCCGGCTACGTCCAAACCCTGTATACGGGGATCCGATTCGGGCATCAGATGCTGCTGAACCTCTTTGGCCAGATCAAGGCTATGCCGCAACTTTTCACGCTCTTTGAGTCCCTCTGTCATTTCGTTGATCACATCACCCGTGTAGCCGATTTCATCGTTGCTGGTGACCTTCACTTTCTTGTCTAAAATACCATTTCTTACACCGCGGAGGGTTTGGATGATTTCGCCAAAGGGAAGCGTTAGGTTTCTGCTGACCAGCATGGTCAGGCACACACCGGCCAAAATAAAAAGAGCTGAATTAATAAATATGGCTGATCGTAATATGTCTATAATAGTTAATGGATCATCATTGGTGCTTGTGACTCTTTGAAAAATATGAATTATCGAAAACAGCGGTATCAAATTGCA
>JASFPE010000146.1:0-10934 GCA_050116155.1 Desulfobacterales bacterium | reverse complement strand
CCTGAGTCCTTTGCCTGCTGTGTCTTCCCCCCGCATATAATGGGAGGCGTGCCTGATGAAGAAACCTTACGGGAAATATTGAAGTGAAAAGAGCGCGAAGTTTAGGAACCGACTTAGCGGAAAATATCTCTTTCGATCGACGTCAGGATTGTCACCGGATGTGGCATCAACTATTTCCCGAAAGTCATTTTTTTATAGATCACGGCCGGAACCGGTGTCAACCTTAATCTTTAAGAGGATAGCTGATAACCTGTTAATTTTTTATTATTATTAAGAACCAACCCATCCGCGGCAATGGTGGCATCCGGGATGATGTCGACGGATTTGACCCGAAATCGCACTTGCAGCTTTCTGATATTTTCGTTTTTTAAGCCTCTCATTTTGGAAATATTTTTGGGGTGAACACGGATTAGAATGTCTTTATCATGAAATTCTGCCGATTCTAGAGCCGAGATGGCATGGTCGAGAAAAATTTCAGAATGGACGAGATGTCCGAAAGCCGGATGATAGGGTCCTGCCAGAATACTAGAATTGTCAATGAATTCTTCTGAAGCCTGCAGTCCCATGCGAATTACACGGATGTTCTTTTTTTTAAACAGAAGATATAAATGCTTGACCAAGGTAACACCTTCTTCGAGAGTTAGGGGCTCATATCTGCCGGTGTGATACCATTTGGCCAGCGGACTGCCAGTCAATACAACCGTGGGATATATGCGGACAACATCGGGTTTAAATTGCGCGACACGCTGAGCGGTTTTCAGTAATTTTTCCCGATTATCTCCCGGCAGGCCGACCATAATTTGAATGCCGATCTCATAACCGTGGTCTTTCAGCAAATGGACCGCCTTTTCAGTATCCATCGCCGTATGTCCGCGACGGGATATCGCCAGGACCTGATCGTCTAGTGATTGAGCGCCGAGTTCAATGGTGGAAACCGGAAAATCTTTAATCATGTCAAGGCGTTTGGGATCTATGGTATCCGGACGGGTTGAAAAGCGGATGCTATCCGCTACCCCATCTTCAACGAATCTGGCTGCCTCAGCTAGCAACGACCTTATATATTCTTTATTTATTCCAAGAAAATTGCCGCCATAAAAAGCGACCTGCACCGGGCGTCTTTGTCCGCTATTATTATTTAGAAAGGCCTCGATCTGTGAACACAGGTTGCGGGTCGTAACGTTTGTTTTTCTTATTCCGGTAATCGCGTGTTGATCGCAGAAGATGCACTGGTGAGGGCAGCCGGCGTGAGGGAGGAAGATGGGGATAATTAACGGACGAGGTTCTTTTTGATTTTGTTTGCTGGCTTCCGAGGACTTCATGTTTGTATAATACCGTCTTGCGTTGAGAGGATCGCTACGCTTGAGGTTTGAGGTAAAAGAATTTAACCTCCAACCGCTAGGCCCGTAGGGCCGATCCTCAAACGAAGTCTGCCTAAAGTCCCGCTACAGGCGGGACGCTCATTGAGATTCTTTGTTAAGAATCTCAATCGCTTTGCGGGCCGCATCCTGTTCGGCCATTTTCTTGCTTTTGCCTGAGCCTTGGGCTTCAATGTCAAAAACTTTTAGAGCGATCCAAAATGTTTTATCGTGATCTGGTCCTTCTTCACGAATAACGGTGTATTGCGGTATTGTTCCCTGTTGTTCTTGAGCAAACTCCTGGAGCTTGCTTTTATAATCGTGATGATCTCCAGCCGGATGGTGACTATTCAGGAAAGGCAGAAAATTCGCTTCGATAATTCGGAAAGCCGCATCAAAGCCACCATCGAGATAGATCGCGGCGATGATGGCCTCAAAGGTATCGGCCAAGATGGAATTTTTATCGCTGCCTTTGGTTTGAATTTCACCTTTGCCAAGCCGGATATTTGATCCGAGATCGATCGAACGTGCAATTTTTGCCAGTTGTGATTCATTGACCAGGTTGGCACGGGTACGGGATAAGTCGCCTTCTTTTAGTTCCGGGTAACGCTGCATAAGAATATGACCGATGATAAGGTTTAATACGGCGTCGCCTAGAAACTCCAGGCGCTCATTGTCCCGCAAATCGGGATCCGCTTGTTCGTTGACAAACGAGCTGTGCCGTAAGGCTTCCTCCAGCAGACCTTTTGAGTTAAATTGATAGTGCAAATTTTGTTCAATTTCAGTGTGCTCGGTTAATTCCATAAATATTCAATCTTCAATCGACAATATTCAATTGTTGCATAATGGAGAAAATATCCCCTATAATTTTCTTGCCAAAAAATTCATAAAAATAACATTTAAGGAATTAGCTGCTGACCAGTTTCTCATATAATTCAAACGGTATATGTAAAGATCCGTTTCCGGATCCCATTTTAATTTTCGGCATGATATCACCGTGAAAGTCTGTACCACCGGTTACCAGCAGATTATGACGGTTGGCAATTTCGGTATATTCTTTTATTTTTTTCCGGGTGTGCTGTGGGTAATAGGCTTCGATGCCTTTTATGCCGATGGCTTTTAAGTTTACGATAAGCCCATCGAGATCCGCTTTTTTTTTGATGTTCAAAAGGCCCGGGTGCGCCAATACGGGGATTCCATCGGCGCCGAGGATAATGCGAATTGCTTCGGCGCATGCAATGCGATACTTATCCACATAAGCCGGTTTATTGTTACCTAAAAAATTATCAAAGGCTTCATCAATCGATTGAACAAAACCTTTGTGCATCATGGCCCGTGCAATGTGTGGCCGGCCGATTTGTCCCTGTCCAGCCGCCTGCTGAACCTCCTCTATGGAAAGGGGGAATCCCAGTTTATCCAAGCGCTTAAGTATTTGCGGGTTACGATTTTTTCTGGCCTGCCGAAGTCTATCCAGGGTTTGATTTAATATGGTGTCATCCAAATAGATGCGATAGCCCAGAATATGAAAGCTTCCCGAACCCGGTAAAAACGGTGGATAGGCCGCACTAATTTCAACACCGGTTAGAAATTTGAGGGAAGCGGGTATGCCGGCTCGCACTGCTGCCTTTGATCCTTCTAAAGAATCGTGATCGGTTATGGCAATCGCTGCGAGTCCCAGCTTTTGGGCCTGACGGAGAATTTCAGATGGTGTTAGTGATCCATCTGAGGCGGTTGAATGAATGTGAAGGTCTATCCCCAGATGATTATAATCCAAGGGCTTTCTCTAAAGCCTCCTCTTTGGATTTACATTCGATACATTGGGAAGTTACCGGCCGTGCCTTTAAGCGCTTTACCGTGATTTCCTCTCCGCATGTTTCACAGATTCCGTAAGTATCATTTTCAATGCGCTCGAGAGCCTGCTTTATTTTCTTGATGAGTTTGCTTTCTCTGTCTCGTATTCTCAGCATGAAATTTCGATCCGCCTCCAGTGCTGCCCGGTCTGTCGGGTCAGGAAAATTTTCCTTGGGAGTCGTCATGCCGGAGACCGTATTGTCTGCCTGACTCAATAATTCTTCGAGCCAATTTGTTAGAAATTCTTTAAAATATTCTTTGTCTTTCTTTTTCATGGCTAGACCTTCTATTTGCTTACTATATACATCTAATCCTTTGTAAAAAAAAATCGTTTAGCACAACAAAGTTGTTGTGTAAAGTATTAATTGGAAATCGCCCCTGTTTTTATTAAATACCAATTACACAAGTTATTTGCAAAACTAATCTAAATAATTTAAGAGAAAATATGGCAACTTCAAGGCATTGATTGTAAAAAAAATGAATTAATTGGAAATAGTGTTTGTTAAATTGACAAAATTCGTCTAAAATGTTATAATTTCAATGTGTTAGGATTTAAAGTGTTATTGGACTGGTTACGACGTTAAATTATTAAAGGACATTGAGGTGAACAAAATGGATAATGATCAGAATGGTTATGTGACGGATTATAGGTCTGTTACCATAAAAACCACGGATGGTTCAACCATCAACGGCAAAGTTAATCTTACTTCGAAACAACGTGTTTCTGATCTTTTCACCGAGTCAAGTTCACCATTTTTAATTATGGTAGATGCGGTCACCCGGGACGGTACCGGCAAAATACTGTTTATAAACAAAGACCACATTATTTGGGCCGAACCCGAAGAATAATAATGGTTTACAGGTTCAGAGGTTTACCCGCCTCTGGCGGCGCCGAAGGCGACCAAGGTTCAGGGTTCACGGTTAAAAAACCGACTCGCCTGTCCTCAGCCCTGAGCCCTCGGCGTGAGCTCGATCAAATGCTCGGGCCGAATGATTAACATCCAAGCTAGGTGATTTCGTTAAGAAATTTTTCGAGCTGTTTCATATTGCTGACATTATATATTCTACCTTCAAAATCCGCCGGTAAAATCTTCTTTAATATCCCGCTGAGTACTCGGCCTGGACCTACCTCTACATAAATCTCCACGTTTTTTTCGATGAATTTATTCATCGAATCATACCATTTTACGGGACTGCACAATTGTTGTGCCATGATGGCTTTAATATCGTCCGGATTTTTTTCTGTATCTGCGGTTACATTAAAAATGATGGTGCTGGTGGGAGAATTAAATAAAAATTCGTCTAAATAACTTGCAAACTCATCCTGTGCACCTTTAATCAACTCGCTGTGCCACGCCCCGCTCACTTTTAAAGGAATTGCTTTTGCGCCTTTATCGACGGCCTGCGTGGCCGCACGATGCACCGATTCTGGGGAACCGGTAATGACAATTTGTTTTTCCGTATTATGATTGGCCACGGAAACCACGCCATCGCGTTGAATCTCAGTCACCAACTCTTGGACCTCTGTGATGGAAAGCCCAACAATTGCCTGCATGGCTCCCTCATATTTGATCGCCTCCCGGTGCATCAATTCTCCGCGTTTAAAAACCAGTATGATGGTGTCTTGCTTAGAGACAGCACCGGCCGAACAAAGCGCACTATATTCCCCGAGGCTGTGGCCGGCACAAAAATCTGCCTTAATATTTTCCTTTTCCAGGACCGCTAAACAGGCCAGGTTTACCGTGGTAACTGCCGGCTGAAGGTTGACGGTCTCGGTCAATTCTTCCATTGGGCCCTGGAAGCACAATTTCGATAACCGCTTGCGGGTGATTTCTTCGGCCATATCAAAAATTTCGCGAACGCTGTCATACTCTTGATAAAATTCCTGCCCCATTCCAACGCTTTGAGAGCCTTGACCGGGGAAGAGAAAGGCGATTTTCTTCAATTTGCTGTCTCCTTGCGGGTTTAATGATTTGTTGTTTGTTTTTTTTCTATTCTGTTAACGCCTCCGAAACCAGAAACCGCCTCCGAAACCAGAAACTGGATAGGGTACGACTCCAACCAGTTTCCAGTTTCAATTATCAAGTTTCGGGAGCTTTGGTAAATTACGAATGATGAATCAGGCGTTCATAAACATAGCCATTTCCGAGAGTTTGGCGCAAAAGTTGATTGATTTCCGCTTTTTTGCCGTCTCGGATCAAATCAAGAAGTCCGTTGTTGATCAGCTGATTGAATAGCTGCTTGTGAACCTCCGGATCATGTGATTGGCGCAATAATTTTTTTCGGATTGAGCCCATAAGCTGCAGAAAATGATCATATTCCTCACCAACTTGATTTTCCAGACTTTTACGCAGGTGCTTTGACAACGCCGGGCTTTTGCCGGAAGTTGAAATGGTGATCACCAGATCTCCCCGGTGGACAATCGACGGAAGGATAAAATTGCATACTTCGGGACGATCAGCGATATTGCACAGGATATTGCGCGCTTCAGCATCATGGCTGATTTGCTGATTTAGCGTTTCATCATCGGTTGCACCGATTACCAGAAATATACCTTGCATATCCGTCGACCGGTAACTGCGATTTTTAAGGACAATCGAACCCGCTTGGGCGAGTTCTTGCAATGTTCCCGATGTCTGCAGGCTGATCACAGTAACCCTGGCACCGCAATCCAATAGGGTTTTCGTCTTGCGTGTTGCGACCGACCCGCCGCCGACCACCAGGCAGTGTCGGTCTCGAATGTCGAGATGGATGGGATAATACTTCATTTTGGTTGAATTCGTTTTATTGGTTGGATTTGTTTAACTAACAATTCCTTTTTTAGTGGAAAATGGGAACAAATTAAACTAATTAAACCAATCTAACCAATTTAATCGATCTTAATTCGCATCAGATCTTCGGCCAGAATAAGTGGTCCGTCATAGGTCTTGCGGCATTGCTTCTTAATATCCGTATGATCGCACTTCGGGTAGAAGTGGGTAAGAACCAATTGGCCCACCTTTGCCCGGGATGCAATTTCACCGGCCAGGGAAGGTGTCATATGCCCTTTAATTTTTAAATCATCCGGCGTCGCGCATTCACAAATGAGAAGATTTGCACCACCGGCTAAATCGATCAGATTTTCACTAAAATCGGTATCACCCGAGTACACCACGGATTTTCCGTCGGAGCCGGTGACTCGATAAGCAATACTTTCTTCATTATGGACCACCGGAGCGGATTCTATTGAAAAGTCTTCGAACTGATGGGTGTCCCGGCTGTGATTATCGAGCTCCTTGATGATCAGCAAACCCTGCGTCAGCTCCATCCACTGGCCGTATACCTCCTTAAGTTTGGCATGAAAATGCTCAAATCCACGAGCGGCTGTTACCGTCAGTGGCGCTTTGCGTTGTTGGCCATCCGGATATTTAGTGGAAAATAGAATGGGGACAAATTCGCCGCTGTGATCCAGATGGAAATGGCTGTAAAAAATATGCGAGATTTCAAAGATGGTGGTGCCGGCTTCTAACAATCTCCGGATGGTGCCGGGTCCGGAATCAAACAGGAGTTTGGATTGGCCGACTTCCATCAGCACTGAACATGAACTGCGCTTCAGTGACGGCACACATGTCCCCGAACCTAAAATGGTTACTGTCATTGTGGATTTGTTCGCGGGCATACGAGGTCTTCAACAGTTAATTCATTATAACAAATTGATAAAGTTTCTTAATTTGGGTTACTTTTTCCCCACTCTCTTTTCGGTACTGTTAATGATCCACCGCAAAAGCTTTTTTTCATCCTTATGGTCGATATGACTCTTCAAAGCGAACAATGATATTTCGGCGCGGGCCATATTTTTATGGCCGCCGGCCGATCCGATGTGGCCGAAACTTTCTCTGGCCACATTGCCTGCGTTTTTACGTATACCATCGTTTCGGAAGATGACGATCAGTTTTTTATTATACGTACCGGAAACAATGCTCCATGTCACGGAGCTAACTCTCATAAAGAAATCCGCAATAATTACGCATATGTCCGGATTCACGACGGCACCCAGATGAACAAAAACCCTGCTTTTCCGCAAGCGCATGGTATGCAGGGCGGTCTTGAAATATTTCAAAAATTCAAACCTGAGATCAGCCTGTTCTATTTTACGCGCCAGATGAATATTCGCGTACCGAAATAGATATTGAAATGCGAGCACATCTTCGATCAAGGTCTGCCTTTTAAAATCATTTGTATCCGTTTTAATCGCATGGAACAAACCGGTTGCCAACTTCACCGAAGGCTTTATGCGGGCCGCCCGCAGATATTCCGTCATGATGGTGGCGGTTGCCCCATAGTTAGGTCGGATGTCAACAAAAGGGGCTTTCACACCAGTATCCGGATGGTGGTCAATAATCACATCGGGTCTTAAAGAGGCCATCGACTCGCTATGATCCGGCTGAGAATCCACCACAACGATGCGGCTGAAACGATCAACCTTAATTTCGCTGAATGGAACCAGTGTAGCCCCCAGCAATCGCGTCATGGCCAGATTATCGGGTCGATTGATTGTATTTATATTGGAGGCCGTCACATTTGTCACTTTACGCCACAACAAACGACTGACCGCCATGGCACTGGCGATGGAATCCGGATCTGCATTAATGACAATCAAGGTATGATCATTGCCCGAAAATTGATTGTAAAACCGACGCAGAATTTCTTGGGTTGTTCGTTTCATAAAATATAATCCCCGAAAACAATCGATGATACTACGATGTGTTCGGCAGGATTACAATAAAAAAAGCCCGGCGTGCCAAAAAGCCGGGCTTTTTGGGTTTTAGCAATTCTTACTTACTATGAAAAACAATCTGATCGCCTTCCACTTCAGCGCTGACGCGGCTCCCTTCGGCAACGTGGCCTTTGAGTATCTCCAGTGAGAGGGGATTTTCAATGTACTGCTGAATTGTCCGTTTTAGAGGACGAGCACCGTAAATCGGATCATACCCCTTTTTGGCAATGAATTCCCTGGAGTCATCCGTTAAAATAAGATCAATTTTTCTATCAGCAAGTCTTCGGCCAAGCCGTTCAATTTGAATGTCAACGATTTTTACGATTTCATCGGCTGTCAGATTTTGGAAAATGATAATTTCGTCAATCCGGTTTAGAAATTCTGGTTTAAATGTCGCTCGCAAGGTCTCGGTGATCCGCTTTTCCATCTCCTCGCGTTGCGTGGCGCCGAGTTGCTGGATATACTGGCTGCCTACATTTGATGTCATGATAACAATGGCATTTTTAAAATCCACGGTACGGCCGTGCCCGTCCGTCATACGGCCGTCGTCTAAAATTTGTAGCAGGACATTGAAGACCTCGGGATGAGCTTTTTCAATTTCATCGAAAAGCACAACGGAATAGGGTCGGCGACGGACAGACTCGGTTAAATAGCCACCCTCTTCGTATCCAACATAGCCCGGTGGGGCACCGATCAGTCTCGCGACGGAGTGTTTTTCCATATATTCAGACATATCCACGCGCACAATGGCCTGGTCGCTGTCGAAAATAAATTCTGCCAGGGCCTTGGCCAGTTCGGTTTTTCCAACCCCGGTAGGCCCCATGAAGATAAAAGAACCAATGGGGCGATTGGGATCCTGTAAACCGGATCGCGCACGCCGGACGGCATTAGATACCGCTTCCACGGCTTCGCTTTGTCCGATAACGCGGTCGTGAATTCGCTCTTCCATTTGCACCAACTTTTCCCGTTCGCCCTCAAGCATTTTGCTCACGGGGATGCCGGTCCAACGGGAAACGACCTCGGCGATATCCTCATCATCAACTTCTTCCTTGAGCATTTTGCTGGTTTGCTGAAGCTCAGAAAGTTTTTGATTGGCCTCTTCCAGCCGTTTTTGGAGTTCTGTGGATTTTCCGTACCGGATTTCGGCCACTTTGGCCAGATTACCCTCACGTTCAGCCATTTGTGCCTCAATGCCAAGTTGCTCTTGTTCTTCCTTGATTTTTCGGATCGTTTGGATCAGATCTTTTTCATTTTGCCAATGGGCTTTCATTTTTGTCAGCTCGGCGTTCATATTGGCGAGCTCGGCTTCCAGTTTTTTCAGCCCCTCCCTGGAGGCGGCGTCGCTTTCTTTTTTGAGTGCCTGGCGTTCAATTTCCAATTGGGTGAGTTTGCGTTGTATTTCATCGATTTCTACCGGCATACTGTCGATTTCGATTCTGAGCTTGGAAGCGCATTCATCTATCAAGTCGATGGCCTTATCCGGCAGAAAACGATCCGAAATATATCGATGCGATAGGGTTGCAGCCGCGACAATGGCCGAATCCTTGATTCTGACGCCGTGATGGACTTCATATTTTTCTTTGAGCCCCCGCAGGATCGATATGGTATCTTCCACCGTAGGTTCTCTAACCATGACCGGCTGAAATCGTCTTTCAAGGGCGGCATCTTTTTCAATATATTTGCGATATTCATTTAATGTTGTGGCGCCGACACAGCGCAGCGTGCCCCTGGCCAGAGCCGGTTTTAACATATTGGAGGCGTCTACGGCGCCTTCAGCGGCGCCTGCGCCCACCACGGTATGAAGCTCATCAATGAAAAGGATGATTTCGCCTTCAGCGCTTTCCACTTCTTTCAATACTGCCTTGAGGCGATCTTCAAATTCTCCCCGGTATTTCGCGCCGGCAATCAACGCCCCCATATCGAGGGCCACCAGGCGGCGATTTTTTAAGGTCTCTGAAACATCACCGGTCACGATTCGCTGAGCCAGGCCTTCCACGATGGCGGTTTTACCGACACCCGGTTCACCGATGAGAACCGGGTTGTTTTTCGTACGTCTGGAGAGCACCTGTACAATACGCCGGATCTCATCGTCGCGTCCGATAACCGGGTCTAATTTGCCTAAACGGGCAAGGTCGGTCAAATCCCGGCTGAACTTTTCCAGGGCCTGGTACTTTTCTTCAGGATTCGGATCGGTGATGCGTTGATTCCCTCTGATTTCCAACAGGACCTTCAGGATTGATTCTCGGGTAACCCCGAAGCGGGATAAGATGCTGGCTGCCTCGCCATGCTTTTCATCCGCTATCGCCAGAAAAATATGTTCGATACTGACATATTCGTCTTTCATTTTGGTTGCTTCGGCAAAAGATGCTTCCAACACGGCTTTGGATCTGGGTGATATATACACGTCACCTAGCCCGCTGCCGCTGACCGCCGGCATTTTTTCGATTGCCTTTGATAGTTCCTGGTCAATGTCATTTGGCGAGACCCCGAGCTTGCGGAGCATGGCTGCGGCAATACCTTGCTGCTCATTGAGCATGGCCGCCAGCAGATGCTCCGGCTCGATTTGCTGGTGGTTATGCTGCGCAGCCGATGATTGAGCATTTTGGATAAGCTCTTGGGATTTAATTGTAAACTTATCGAAGCGCATTATTCCTCCTTAAAACGCAATTAATCATAAAAACGATTTTGCCTTGAAAATAATCACATTATTTTTAATGTCAAAACGAAAATAGTAATGTATTCAAATTTGCACTTTTTGCACTGTTTTTAACTTTAAATCAGATCCCATTATATACTTAATAAATAGAAATTGCGATATAAACGATTAATGGTTAGACCAGGCATGGAACGGATTGCAGGCGCGCAGACTTTCATAAAGGGCGATGCCAGCTGCGGTGGATAGATTTAATGATCTTGTTTTCGCGGTAATCGGGATGTGATAGATAGCATCCGGATACAACCGACAGATGGCT
>JASFPE010000145.1:0-10983 GCA_050116155.1 Desulfobacterales bacterium | reverse complement strand
CTGGGTCTTGGAGCTGACGGGATGAACATGGGGACCCGTTTTGTGGCAACCCAGGAAGCGCCGGTACACGAAAATGTCAAGCAGGCCCTGATCAATCACGGGGAACGGGACACGCGTTTAATTATGCGAACCTTGCGCAATACCGAGCGCGTCATGCACAATACTGTGGTGGATACAGTGCTGGAAATCGAAAGCAAAGGCGATACCAAAATCGAAGATATTGCGCCACACGTATCCGGGCTTGCGGGCAAAGACATGTTGGATCTGGGGGATATGGAAAAAGGTGTCTTGGCCGCCGGGCAAAGCATGGGCCTCGTATATGACATTCCCAGTTGCCAGGAACTGCTGGATCGCATCATGGCGGAAGCCGAAGAAATCATCAACCAAAAGTTTGCACAAGCTATTCATTAGCATAGAGAAATGTAGTGGAATTAAGTTGTCCATAGAGTCAATACAATCATTAAGCTCGAAATTCGAATTTCGAAATTCGAAACAAATCCGAATATCCAATCATAAAAATTCAAAACGTTTTGAGCATTTGAATTTTGGATTTAGAATTTGTTTCGGATTTCGCATTTCGTGCTTCGGATTTGTTTAGTTGTTCCATTTTGGAAATAACATTAAATCTAATTTGGATAAACTATAGCTGGGTAAGAAAGGATTATAGAGATGGGAGACACCGAACTTTATGAGAAGTTAGCCAAGCACCTGGATCAGGGATTTATCGGAGCACCTACTTCACCGGCGCTTTTGGAAATTCTCAAAATTCTCTTTCCAATCGAAGAGGCGGAGATTGCCATAAAATTGCCCATGCAAAACCAGACACTAGAAGAGTTAAAGGTGCTCTACCCGGAAAAGGAAGATTCGCTGGGGGATATCATAAACCGCATGGTCAAGCGCGGCACCGTTTTTTCAAGCCAGAAACCCGGACAGGACCGCAGGTACCGGTTACTGCCATCGGTGGTCGGTTGGGCGGAAACGCCGTTTTGGGCGGGTAAAGACACTGAAACCACGCGCAAGTTGGCACCTCTTTGGCTCAAATACCGGGAAGAGGCATTTGGTGAGGAATTAGCCCGCAATGATATGCCGGTGATGCGCGTACTGCCCGTATCAAAATCCCTGCGGGAATCCAGCGAAGTACTTCCCTATAATGCCCTCAAACCGATGATAGAAGCACAATCTTTCTGTGCAGTGGCCCATTGTCCGTGCCGTCAGATGAAATCACATGTTGGTGATGCTTGTTATCACTCCCTAGAAAACTGCCTGCATTTCGGGTCGATGGGGAGGTATATGGTGGAACAGGGCCTGGCCCGTGAGATTTCCCAGGCGGAAACCCTGGAAATACTCAAGGGAGCCAACGAGGAAGGATTGGTGCATGCTGCGGAGAACATCGAAGGGCATTTAGGCACTATTTGTAACTGCTGCGGATGTTGCTGTGTGTTTTTAGATACAAAAAAGAAAATAGGCCTGCATACCATTTCGGCCTCTACTTATGTCGCCCAGGTAAATGCAGAACTGTGTGCGGCCTGTGGCACCTGTGAAGAAAGATGCCCGATGCAAGCAATAGCGGTTGGTGATGAGGGCGTGGCCGAGGTCCAGGAAGAATTGTGCATCGGCTGCGGCGTGTGTACTCCAACCTGTGACACTGAAGCCGTAGACCTTGTTCAACGCGAAGTAGCAGAACCGCCACCGGACCTGGAAAAGTTTTTTACGGCGAGATATAAGACCGAACAAACGGCGTAGTTAATGGTTATTTGTTTTTCGTTAATAGTGGAGGCGCGTATTATTCTCGTCATGCCTGTCAAAAAGACAGTGTCACAGTTCAAAAAGTGCTTAAACAATCAAGGAATCAGCTCAGCAAAGGTTCCCCTCTCTTGACGGGAGGGGTTAGGGGAGGGTGATCACCCTTCATTCATCCCGAAAGGACATTCAAATGAAAACCTTACGAACACCGGACGAACGGTTTGAGAATCTTCCGGGCTATCCGTATGAGCCCAATTATATCGAAGTGCCGGACGGGGAAGATGGGCAACTTCGAATCCACTTTGTGGACGAAGGACCCCGCCATGCTGAGCCGGTCCTCTTGATGCATGGCGAGCCTTCCTGGTCTTATCTTTATCGCAAAATGATCCCCATTATTGTGGATGCCGGCTATCGCGCCGTTGCCCCGGACCTTGCGGGATTCGGGCGCTCTGACAAACCTGCCGATCGCAACGACTACACCTATCAACGCCATGTGGACTGGATGCAGGCCTGGCTCGAAGAAATGAATATAAATTCAAATACCCTGGTTTGCCAGGATTGGGGAGGTCTGATCGGGCTGCGTTTGGTTGCTGACAATCCGGATCGTTTCGCGCGAGTGGTGGCCGCCAATACGGGCCTGCCCACCGGAGATAACCCGGTTACCGAGGCTTTTTTGAATTGGCGTAAATTTTCCCAGGAGACCCCCGAATTTGATGTCGGTTTCATTCTCCAGGGAGCCACACAAACGGAGCTATCAGATGAGGTCGTCGCAGCCTATCGAGCCCCTTTCCTGGACGATTCCTACAAAGAAGGTGCCCGGATTTTTCCTTCGCTGGTTCCTATCTCACCGGATGATCCGGCGGCACCGGCCAATCGCAAAGCCTGGGAAGTACTTTCGGCTTTTGAGAAACCGTTTTTAACCGCCTTTAGCGACCATGATCCGGTGACTGCCGGAGGCGATAAGATTCTTCAAAAACTCATCCCCGGTGCCAGGGGACAAGCACACACCACTATCCAGGGCGGCGGACATTTTTTGCAGGAAGACTGCGGAGAAGAATTTGCACGCGTGGTGGTGGAATTTATAGCCAAAACATCGAAATAAAATCATATATCAAGGAGGAACGAGAATGACGGAACAAGTATACAAAGATATGCTGGAAGTGATGAAGAGCCGCCGCGGACCCTATGCAAGCATGGATATTCCGGAATTTTATGAACTGGTTGAGGTGCTTTTTACACCCCAGGAGGCCGAGGTCAATAATGCGCTCAAACCCAAACCGGCCACCGCTGGTGATATCGCCAAAGAGATGGGGCGAAATGAGGATGAGATTGCAGGCATACTGGAGGCCATGGCCGACAAAGGGCTTTGCAAAACATTCATGCTAGATGGCCGCCGATGTTATCAAGGTGTCCCCTTTATACCGGGAATATTTGAATATCAATTCATGGCGGGTCAAACGTCGAAAAGACATAAAAAGATTGCCGAACTCATTCATGCCTATGAACAGGCCTATGAAACCGTTGCGGGTAAAACCAAAATGACCTTTCCCACGTCACGGGTGATCGTCGTGGATAAAGCCATCGATGCCGGCAACACCATCCACACCTATGACCAGGTGGCAACCTATATTGAAAAATACGACACCATTGCCGTTGGTACCTGCTACTGTCGCCATGCTGCGCAATTGCGCGGTGAAGATGTGCATGGCATGCCATCGGATGTGTGCATGTGGTTTGACACCATGGCAGAATATTCGATCGAACGGTTGGGAGCCCGGCAGCTGTCTAAGAACGAAGCCATGGATGTATTAAACAGATCCGAAGAAGCCGGATTGATGCACATGAGCCGCAATACAACTGATGACATCGAATTCATCTGTAACTGCGACCGCTGGCACTGCGGGACCGTGCAAAGGGTATTGAAACAACCTAAACCGGCGTTGTTTTTCAATTCCGGTTTTGAGCCGCGATTTGACCCGGATCTTTGTGTGGCATGCGAGACCTGCATCGAACGCTGCCCGCCGGAGGCGTTGACACTGGGAGACGATGAAGTTCCCGAGGTGGATCTCGATAGATGCTTTGGTTGCGCGGTCTGTGCCACAGGTTGTCCGTCGGAAGCCATTGTGATGGAGGCCAAACCCGATTTTCCGGTACCTCCGAAGGATACCAGAGAATTGGTAACGGCTTTAAAGGCCAGTATCGCCAAATAGTTTTTATCACGAAAGCACGAAAGTTAGGAAACACGAAATGAAAAAGAAAATTTTATTATTTCGGGATTTTTCTATTTCGTGTTTTCGTGTTTGAATTTTATCACGCTGCCGGCACAAAGACTTTATTATTTTCGAGGAAGAAATGAACCAGGATTTAGAATGCGGCCTCTGGGATAAGGACCATGTTTGTCTAGTACCGCTCAACAAATTGGAAGAAATTTCATTATACCATCGAGAGACGATTCCCGCCGATTATCTGGATGTGATGGGGCACATGAATATCCAGTGGTATATGAGTTTATATGACAAAGCCACCTGGAATTTATTTTCATCCCTTGGATTGAACGAAGAATATTTTCGTGAAAAGCATGCCGGCGCATTTGCCCTGAAACATTTTATTAATTACTTCGCAGAAGTGCGAGCCGGGCAAACGGTTGCTATTCGAAACCGTCTGTTGGGCAGGTCGGACAGGAGATTTCATTTCATGCATTTTATGATTAATGAAACCACCAAACAGTTAGCCTCCACCATTGAAGTGCTCGGCACGCATGCGGATTTAAAAATTCGCCGGGCCGCTCCCATGCCTCCTGAGATCACCGATAAATTAGATACCCAACTGGCAAAGGACCAACAACTGGATTGGGCCGCACCGGTCAGCGGTGTCATTGAGGTCTAACCAGAGGCAATCTTCCATAGCGATTGACAATCATCAAGAAATCATCTACATCTTCTCCTTCTTTAAGAAGTGATTTCATAACCTCAGGTGGACTATTATTATGTTTGATTTTGAAAGAGGTCGTATTCGTTTCATTCGGGGTGGTAAGTATCCCCATTGCCACGGCATATTTATCGATGATGAGATACGGGCATTCATTGATCCGGCCAGCGATGAGAAAAAGCTTCTGGCGATTCATCATGAACGCCCGATTCAAGTCATCATCAACAGCCACGGCCATGAGGACCATTTTTTATACAATTCTCGCTTTCCGGATGCCAGCCTGTGGGTGCATGAACTGGATGCCCCGGGATACCGGGGCATCAACCAATTAATGAATCTATTTTTCGACCCTGAAGCTGTTGGTGAAGAAGAGATGGCTGAGTGGCAAAAATTTTTCAGGGAGGTTGTCAAATATGAACCCCGGGAACCTGACCGTTTTCTTAAAGATGGGGACCTCCTCGATTTTGGTGAGACGCAGGTTAAGGTGCTGCATACACCCGGACACTGTCCCGGCCATCTCTCGTTTCATTTCCCGCAGGAAAAGGTCTTGTTTCTGGCGGATCTGGACCTGGTGAAAGCCGGACCCTATTATGGTGATAAGGCATCCAGCATCGATGACACCATTGCATCGCTTCATCGCATGGCTACAATTGACGTAGATGTATATCTGGTGGCTCATGGCAAATACGGAATCCTCGACGGCGATCCGCAATACATTTACCGCTATTTGGATGTCATCACCAAAAGAGAGGAAAGGCTTTTGGAATTTTTAGCGTCAGGTCCCAAAAGCCTTGATGAAGTAACCGCCCAGGGAATTATTTACGGCGGCCGCAGCCTGGACGATGGCGCCTGGGAATTGAGTATGACCGAAAGAATCATGATGCGTAAGCACCTTGAACGCCTTGAGCGGTTGGGAACCGTCAGAGAAGAAAACGGCCATTACTATCTGGTGTAAATACCGGTACAAATACGTGATGGAATCAAATACTGTCGATGATGCAGCTGTTCGTTCCAATAGATTTTTTTATGGCTGGTATATCGTAATTGTTGCCTTTTTCGGCCATTTCATGGCCACCGGCATGGCATTCTATATTTTTAATGCCTTCATCAATCCTTTATGTGAGGCGCGAAACTGGTCTCGAACCGAAATTAATGCAGCACCCGGCATCGGTTTCCTGGTCAGCATTATCGCCACCTTCTTCCTTGGTTTTCTGATCAAACGCATCCGTATAAGGCACCTGATGGCAATCGGTGCGATCGTGGCCGGTATCTCGTTTGCTTCCCTGGGCATGGTGAGCCAAATCTGGTTATTTTACCTGGTTTTTGTGTTTCTCAGCCTGGGTGCTGCCGCCATCAGTGGTATTGTTGCCAACACAGTGGTGTCCAATTGGTTTGTGCTGAAACGCGGCAAGGCGCTGGGCATCGCCAATGCCGGCATTTCCTTCTCCGGGGTTATACTGCCTTATGTCGCGATGATTATCATAGCGTATACCAATTTAGAAACAGCCTTTCTATTCCTGGGGCTGATGTTGTTAATTCTGGCACCGGTTGCCTGGCTGGTGGTGAAAGAATATCCGGAATCCTATGGTTTGAGTCTTGATGATATCCAGCGTGCGGCGACTTCATCAAAGATAGATCTATCTGTCACCTCACAAAGCTCATTGATCGATGAAGCGGATGGTGAGCCGGAATGGACATTGGCGAGTCTAATTCGTATCGGTGCATTTTGGAAGATAGGCATTGCCTATGGCCTGGTGGCTATGTGTGCCGGCTCAATTATGTTCCAGCTTGCCCCACGATTCATCGAGATCGGTTTTGATCGCAAACAGGCCATGCTGATGTTAGCGCTCACCGCATTTTTAAGCACCTGTGGAAAATATGTATGGGGTATACTGTGTGATTATTTTGATGCCCGGCATGTGGTGGCGTTATCCATGGTATTAACCGGTGTGGGAGTGTTTTTCGGTCTCTTCTCTGACTCTCATTTTGCACTGATGCTTTTCATTATCTGCTTTGGCTTTTCAATGGGAGGCACCATGTCTACCCATCCGATTATCACGGCGGATCTTTTTGGGCGCACTTCTTTTGCGGCTGTCTATAAATTTCTTTTTTTGTTTATGTCGCTGGAAACCATCGGATTTATCATCATGGGGCTAAGCTTTGATTGTACGGGTTCGTATAATACCGCATTTATTATTTATATCATCACCTGCTCGATTGCTGCCGGGCTTGTATTTTCCGTCAAACGCCCGGTCCTTGAATGTTAATAGTTATTAGCTTATGACTCCGGGGCATTGCGTCAAAACTGTTTCTGAGATTATCGGATTTTTTCTTTAAAACCATTAACGAAGAACCAATAACAAATAACTCCATTCTGATACGGTATACAGTATGGTTAAAAGAAAAACATATCAATTAAAGAACCTAAATGTTGAGCAAGGCGATAAGGGTATATTTACTATTCATTGGAAATCTAAAGCCAAAGACATCGGCGTTGAGGTGTTCGTTGGAGATTCGCCCCGGACTATCAATCGCGAAGCTTCAATTGCGAGCGTTAAGGGGAAGACATCCGTCAAAATCGATGGCCTTGATCCTGATGCCCGCCATTATTTTGAAGTGGTATCTGAAGGGGGCTGGAGCATCATTGCAGCCCAGCGCAATCAGCCATTTAAAGGCGTTATCAACTTCAGAGATCTCGGTGGTTATGAGACGGCGGACGGCCGCCGACTAAAATGGGGCGAGGTCTTTCGATCCGGACATCTGGCGCGGGTTTCCGAAGAAGATAAAAGGCTCATCCAACGAATGGGAATTAAGGTGGTTTGTGATTTCCGTACTCCGGCTGAGACGGAAGCCCAACCGGATTGGCTGCCGGAGGATGGATACACGACCTACCTTCAGTATCCCATTGTCCATGGTGAGTTTGATCCCGCAGCGGCCATGGAAAGTATGCAAAAAGGAGACATCAGCTGGCTGACGAAAGACTTTATGATCAAGCGTTATATTCAAAAGATAGATGATTTTCCCCAAGTGTGGGGAGAAATATTAAATAGGCTGGCTGATTTCGATAATCGACCGTTGGTATTTCATTGCACGGCGGGCAAAGACCGGGCGGGCGCCTGTGCGGCTTTGATTCTTCTGGCGCTCGGGGTTCCGGAAGACACCGTAATCTACGACCACGGCCTGTCGAATGTCTATATCGCCGATGCCCTGGAGAAAATAAACGAGCGCGTCAGGGCGATGGGTGTCGATCCTGAAAAAGTTGCTCCCTATTTTACGGCCCCGCGTAGTGCGATCGTCGCCTTTGTAGATCATATTCGCAAAAGCTATGGATCAGCCTCCGAGTACTTGTTGACCAGGGCAGGCGTTAACAAAAAGACATTAGAACTGTTGAAAAAAGAATTATTGGATTGATATGGTAGATAATCAAGCCTTGCTACCTCTGGGTTTTTCACCTGCCTGGATCCTGTTTTTATTATCTGCATCCGTTGGGGTAGCGATGATGGGCCTGGGCATCGTTTGGCCCCTGGTACCCATTTATGCCGTGGAGCTGGGAGCCAGTGGTTTTCAGGTCGGCCTGATCATTGCCGCTTTCAATGTCGCCCGCACATGTTTCAACCCATTTTCCGGACGTCTTTCCGATCGCTGGGGCCGAAAGCCGTTTATACTATTGGGTCTCTTCCTTTACGCAGTGGTATCAGTTCTTTATGTTCTGTCGACGCGGGTTGAATCTCTTATTTTTGTTCGCTTGCTGCACGGAACTACCTCTGTTCTGGTTGTGCCGGTCGCGATGGCGCTGACAGGGGACATTGCGCCGCAACATCGACTCGGCCGCTACCTGGGAACCTTGAATATGGCGATCATGTTGGGGTTTGCGGCCGGCCCTGCTCTCGGAGGGGTGATCCGTGATTATTTTGGCATGCCTTCGGCGTTTTACACCATGGGAGCGCTGGCGCTGCTGACATTTTTCGGAGTTGCGGCCTTTATCCCTGGCGGCCAAAGCCAAAATACACCACAAAGCTCTCAACCCGTGACTCCCTTAAAAACCCTGTTGAAGCATCGGGTCATTCAGGGTCTTTTTCTGCTGCGTTTATTCGTTGCAGCGGGGCAGGGATGCGTTTACACGTTTTTCCCGATTTTAGCCATACGCATGCAACTGACCAGCTCACAGGTAGGATTTATTCTGGGTGCTAATATTTTTCTGATTGCATTTTTGCAACGCATTTGCGGGGATATCGCGGATCGGGTGAATCCGATATACATGATTGTCGCGGGTACGCTGGTTTCCGGCGTCGTCGTTTTTGGTATGCCTCATGCCCATGGGTTCTCAGTAGTGATGTTGCTTAATATTATTATGGGCATTGGCAACGGCATCGCCATGCCCGGGGGCTTCGTTATTACCGGTCAGCTGGGGCGCAGTATGGGGATGGGATCTTTGATGGGATTTACCGAAACGGGCTGGAGCTTGGGGATGATCGTTTCGCCGGTGATCTCCGGCATGATTTTGGATAGCCTCGGTTTGAACAGCGTTTTCATTGCCGGTGCCTTAATAACCATTATCGGCTCAGTGCTGATATTCTTTTTTCTCAGGGGATATGCACCACCGACTGAGGAACCTTCCGTAACTTCCTGAATTTTTCTAGTATCGAGCTCATTATATTTTCTTTTCCAGGATGAAAGTGGTTAAATCCCAAATCTCAAATCCCAAATTACAAATAAATCCCAATGACCAAAATTCAAAATTTCAAACGTTTTGATCATTGAATACTCGCCCTGTTAAATCCCCCGCGTGGCGGGGGATTTAACAGGGTAAAAATTTGAGATCTATTTGAAATTTGGTGCTTGTGATTTGGAGTTTTAAAAGTTGTTGTTTGGGTATCGTAATTTGCCTGCCCACTATTTTCCCGGCGGGGTGCTTATAAAAGAACTCCTTAAACGGCGCATGCCATTCAACCAGCGATCATAATCCGAAGCCTTGCGTTGCATATATAGGCTTACGCGTTCGTGTGGCAGGATCAAGAAGGATTCTTCCGCCAGGCCGGCAACGATGCTGTCTGCCACATCTTCGGGTGTTAAAATCCCATCCAACCCCTGAGGCCCACCATCATCGAAATCAGGGAGCATCTGGGTGGCGACCGCCTGAGGGCAGACCACCGAAACCTTGATGCCATCATCCCCGTGCGTAATGGCCAGGGCTTCGGCAAACCCGATGGCCGCATGTTTGGTGGTCGAATAGGATGCCGCGCCAATTTGATTCAACAAACCGGCAGCCGACACCGTATTGAGCAAATAACCTTGCTTGCGGGCGATCATGCCGGGCAAAACAGCCCTTGCGGCGTACACATGAGCCATGACATTGATTTGCCAGGCCTTTAGCCAGTTTTCGTTGGAACAACTGGCGGCTGTGCCATCGGGTTCATCCTGATCGGCCACGCCGGCATTGGAACAAAACACATCGATGGGACCAAACTGTTTCTCGGCTTCGTTCACCAAACGCACGATATCGGCTTCCACGGAAACATCCGTTTTCAGCGCCAGACCACCAATTTCTTCGGCCACCTGCCGGCCATGTTGTTCATCCAGATCCGCCACCACAACTGCCCGGGCGCCTTCTTGGTTAAAACGCCGGCACATGGCCGCACCGATCCCGTTGGCACCACCGGTTACGACAATCATTTTATCTTTGACATGCATAATTTTCTCCTCACTAAAAATTTTATTGAAAAAATTTATAGGAAGAAATGCGGTTTTGTGTCAAATACTTTGAGATGATATTTAATTGTTTGTTTTCAAACCGGTTGCTTTGCACCCGGTCACAACCGCAACGTTTAAAGCACTGCGTGCTTTTGCCTTTTTGGCTGCAATTCAAGCCACCCGCTATGCGGGTGGTCGTTGACTCAGGATGTTAAGTTTTTTTTTATTTCGGTTTGTAGACGTTATTTTTTCTGTTAAATTTGACTATGTTTCAGTTTGTGGGCTAATATTCGGATCATCTCAATTAAATGTCGGCTTTATCGTAAAATTCAATGAAATCTCCGGGGCAGGAGGAACAGGAAATTATGATTTCAGATGCTACGGTTAGAACTCTGCTGGCGAGAGAACCGAAGTTCGACGATATGATATGCAGTCTAAGGGCAATTTCGAAACAGCCGAAAAGGATGCTCCATGAAACAAAAGAGGTGGTAGCGCTTGCCCGGAAATTCAATGAAGAGGTGGTGATTCCTTTTGCAGCGGAACTTGACAGGAAGGTCCAGCAAGACCCTGACTATCTTCCCCGTGAATTTATAGAGATTGCGAACCGGTGGGGACTTTACA
>JASFPE010000144.1:0-11004 GCA_050116155.1 Desulfobacterales bacterium | reverse complement strand
TGATTTGGGATACAACCAGCGGTAATTTTAACATAAAATAAGTGATCATTCGCGCAAGCGGAATATCGGCTAACATGAAATTATCTATTTTTTGAAAAAAATCGATCGCCAGGTAAACACCCACTACCGCGATTAAAACCGTACAGAGGTATTTAATAATCTCACGTGCTAAATATTTATCCAGTATCGTCATCACAGAAACGGGTTACGATCGACGCTTTCTATCTGCCATACTTTTTATAAAGCGCTGCAGATACACAGCGAAATAATGAATCTTCATTGGTTGCTCTCTGGCCGCCCGCAATAAAAGATATAATCCGGCGCTACCCATTAAGGCATTTGGCAACCACATTCCGAGTGCCGGCGGAATTGTGCCGGTTTTGCCAAATACCGTTCCGGCAGACAAAAGCAAATAATAGAGCAAAAAGAAAAACAAACCCAGAACCAAACCAAATGAGCGCTTGGCTGATTTAGACTGGACTCCCAATGGCATAGCGAGTAATCCAAGTGCCAAACAGGCAACTGGAAGCGAAAATTTACGATGGTATTCCATTAGTGCTTTATTATAAATTATACTGCCGGGCTGGAAACTATGAATATAAGTTTTTAATTCACCGAGGCTCATCTCTGTGCGGTGCTTGCCTTTTTTTTTCGCTGCCATGAGGGAATCTTGAAGATCAAGGCTCAAGTTGTAAATGTCAAAATCAATCGCACTGGCAATCCTATCTTCTCTATTCATTTGATGAATGGTTCCATTATAGAGTTGAAGATGAAATATGTATTTATCTGGTTGGCTAAAGAGCTTCCCTCTGGGAGCAATTACCGTGGTAACAATCTTTTCTTGCCGTTTGTCCTCAATAAAGACATCAATCAGCGTTTTATCTTTTATGTCAATATTGTTCACATAAAGCATGACGTCTTTAAAGCTGTCATTAAAGGTCCTTTCCTTCAATCCGATATCGACATTGGAGGATGCCACTTTAAAGGTCAGTTCCTTGATCGCCTGGCTTCCCCAAGGCATTCCGAAAACCGTGATGAAAATGGTGATGCTAAAACCGAAAAAGCAAAATAGGATTACTGGGGGCAGTATTCCGTAAAGGCTGTGCCCGCCGCATTTGAGGGCAATGATTTCGTTGTCGCCGGACATTTGAAGAAACGTCAGCAACACACTCATCATAAGGGACATGGGCAGTACAAACACCAGCAAAGATGGTGTTGAATAGATGATCAGCAATAATACATCAACAACCTTGATGTTGTAATTGACAATCCAGTTGACGATTTCGATCATCGTGGCCATCAAAGACACAAAGGTAAAAAACAAGACACTCAGACAAAACGGGGTAAGCATCTCTTTGAAAATATATCGGTTTATGATGGTATTGATTTTCATCATCGTTTTTCGTGATCGTCCATATCTGGGAGGGGAGTAGAGAATTGATTATTGAATATTTATCCGCCTGCAGCGGAAAAACAATATTAAATTGAAGATTGAATATTGAAAATTGAATATTTGAGTCCCGCCTTGGGGGGGATGTGCTTCGCTATTTTAATGTTAATAATAAAATCGATAGAATTCCACGCCCGCCATACGAGCCGCAAGGCGAGGGGGGCGGGCCTTAAATATTCATTATTCAATCGACAATATTCAATTACTCCAAGTTGGTGAAAACATCCCCAAATAGCTTTCTTACCACAAATTGTATAAAAATAACTCTTAAAAATCTAAATCCCGGGCTCCAGATTGACGGCTTCCGTCTTATGGCCATTTTGATTGTCACCGCCGTATTGCATCTGATGAAGCTTGTAATATTCTCCCCGACGGTTGATCAATTCCTCGTGTTTACCTTCCTCGGCAATTTGACCGTCGACGATGACAACGATTCTGTCCGCGTAGTTTATAGTGGACAGGCGGTGTGCAATCACAAAGGTGGTGCGGCCTTTCATCAAGTTTTCCAGTGCTTTTTGAACCAGAGTTTCCGATTCGGAATCAAGGGAAGATGTCGCTTCATCAAGGATCAAAATGGGTGCATTCTTTAAAAGTGCACGGGCAATACAAAGCCGCTGCTTTTGCCCGCCAGAAAGGCGCCCGCCCAGCTCCCCGATCATGGTTTCAAATCCATGGGGAAACCTTTCGATGAAATCATACGCATAGGCAGAAGTGGCTGCTTCCAGAATGTCAGATTCTGTAGCATTGGCATTACCATAGGCAATATTGTAACGCACCGTATCATTGAACAAAATTGGCTCTTGGGTAACGATGGCGATCTGGTCGCGAAGCGAAGAAATCGATGTCTGACGGATATCAATGCCATCGATACAAATTGCACCCTGGCTGACATCGTAAAACCGAAGAATCAGGTTCACCAAAGAGGTCTTGCCACCTCCGCTGGTTCCCACCAGTGCGAGGATTTCGCCAGGTTGCACATCTATATTGATGTTTTGGAGCACCATCGTGGCATCGTATTTAAAAAAAACATTTTCAAATGTCACCCGGTGCGGTTGGCGCACAATGGCAATGGGTCGTTCGGCTTCGATCACATCCGATTTTCGATCAAGAATTTCGAAGATTCTGTCGATGGCGGCCAACCCCTGTTGTACGGCATTGTTCAGTTTAGTTATTTTTTTTAAGGGATGGTACATCATAAAAACCGCTGCCAGAAATGACATGAACGTACCTGTGCTATAATCTCCGGCAATCACCCGGTAACCTCCGTAACCGATGACAAATGCCCCTCCCAGTCCGCCTAAAAACTCCATTAACGGAGAAGTTAAGGCCTTGACTCTGGCCTCCTTCAATTCCAGTCTGAAGATTCTATGTGTTTTTTCAAAAAATCGCTTTTTCTCATGGGCCTCCCTGCCAAACGCTTTGACAATTTTATTGCCGGCCAAAGTCTCGTGCAGGAACGCATTCATGTCGGCGATGGCTTCCTGGGCGCCTTTTCTGACGCTCCGAATTCTGCGCCCGAAATGTACGATGGGGAAAAAAGCAATCGGAAGTACCAGAAACGCAAAGATAGCCAATTTGGGTATCAGGTAAAATACAATAAAGACCAGGCCGATAAGGGTAAAACCATCCCGGATGCCACCCGAAATAACGGAAGTAAACATGGCGTTAACGACGTTCACATCGGCGGTGATGCGAGCCATGAGGTCACCGGTTTTTTCTTTTTGAAAAAAGGACAGCGGCAAGCTCTGCATATGATTATACAGACGATTTTTCAGACCTCTGAGAATGTTTTGTCCGACATAGCTTAAAAGATATTCTTGCCCGTAAGCGGCCAGACCTTTGACAAACGTTACCACAATGACGATAACCGGCAAAAACATCAACATCTGAAAGTCTTTTTGAATAAAAACATCATCGAGCGCCGGCTTTACCAAATAGGCCGTTATAGCGGCGGTTGCTGCAACGATCGCGGAACACACAGATGATATCGCCAATCTGAGCCAATTGTCTTTTACCATTGAGAGCAGCTCTAGGTAGCGATCCCCAATTTTCGATTCTATTATCTTTTTCATAATTAATACTAAAGCATTTCCAGGGCAATGCCTGCGACGCGCCGGGACGCACCGCTCCCCCCCAGCACATCCCTGATTTTCACCAACTGGCGTTGCATGTCCCGAAGCCCGGTGACATTGTTGAGCATTTCGCTGACTTTGGCAGCGATATTGCTGGCACAGGCTTCATGCTGGATAAATTCCGGGACGATTTCTTTGCCGGCAATCAGGTTGACAAGTCCAATATTGTTGACACGAACCAACGCCCGGCCCAACCAATAGCTCAGCGTCGATACCTTATAAATGATCACCATGGGCATTCCGTAAATGGCAGCCTGAAGCGTTACCGTACCCGAGGCCGCAATGACGAGATGGCATTGTTTAAATAGATGTTCCACGTCACCTGAAACAACCTCAAAATCAACATCAGCATGGCAGTGGGCTAAGATTTCATCAAATTGTAGTCGCGGCACAGCAGGTGCGTGAGATAGGAGAAATTTTATACCCTGATGTCCTTTTTTTAAAATAGCGGCGGTCTCCATCATGACCGGTATGTGACGGATTATTTCATTTTCGCGTGATCCAGGCAATAGTCCGATGACCGGTGTGGAACCCGTCTTGGCGTTGAGAATCTCATTCACATCGGGTAGACCGGAATCCAGCAATGGATGCCCGACATAGGTCACGCGCACATGATGATCTTGGTAAAAGCGTTCTTCAAATGGCAAAATCACCGCCATATGATCCACACGCTTTCCGATACGCCGCACACGCCGGGGTCTCCACGCCCATATCTGCGGGCTGATATAATATAACACGGGTATGCCAATTTTTTTAGCCGCGGCGGCAACATTAAGATTGAATTCCGGAAAATCAATGAGTATCAGAAGGTCCGGTTTCAAGACTTTAAGCAGCTTTTTAACCGCTGCCAGATGCCTCAAGATGGCAGGCAGTTTGGCAAACACCTCGGTAAAACCAACCACTGCCAGTTCGGATATATCTACGAGCACACGCACCCCGGCAGCCTTCAGGGCCGGTCCCCCAACACCGCAGAAAAACAGGGAATCCTTGCGATCCTGCATAGCGTTCACAAGCCTGGCGCCATGCAAATCTCCGGAGGTTTCACCGGCAATAATCATCACACATGATCGTGACAGGTTCGGCTCCATATTCGATTAACCTAAAAATTTGTCGATGGCCGTATCGATCTGTTCCATGATATTCAGAGCAATCATGAGGGCCTGACGGCCCACCCGCCCGGAAACCCGTGGCACTTTGCGACTGGAAACGGCGCTAATAAAAGCAGCCAATTCATCTTCCAGCGCGTCTGCCTTGGCAAACGATATTTGCTGGATATCCATACCGGGAATCAAGCACTCCTGATCATCGTCACAGCGGCGAATAACCATAATTTCCTGTTTCGCAAAATCCACCGATACATAAGCATCCTTTTGGAAGATCCTTATTTTGCGTTGATTTTTAGCGGAAATTCGGCTGGCGGTCACATTGGCAACACAACCACTCTCAAATTCAAGCCGCGCATTGGCGATATCTACATGTTCGCAAATGACCGGCGCACCGGCTGCATGAATACTTTTGATTTTGGACTGCACGAAGTTAAGAATAATATCGATATCGTGGATCATCAGATCTAATACAACACTGACGTCGACGTTGCGATCCTTGTAAATACTCAGCCGGTGAGATTCGATAAACAGCGGGGTGGTGATGATGTTCTGGAGTGCGACAACAGCTGGATTAAAGCGTTCTAAGTGACCAACTTGTAAAATAAGTCCTTTGGCATCGGCAGCCTCAATCAGTTTGTCGGCCTCCTCCAGATTAACGGTCATGGGTTTTTCTATCAGCACATCTATCTCATGATTTAAAAAGTCCATCCCGACATCAAAGTGGGCGGGCGTGGGAACGGCAATGCTTACTGCGTCCACATTGCCAAAGAGCTGAGCATGATGCGTAAAGGCTTGGGTATCATAATGCCGTGCGATTTCCTCTGCCTGGGATTGATTGGTATCCACGACGCCGACGAGTTCTACGCTTTCCATTTGCGCATATTTTTGCGCATGAAATTTGCCAAGATAGCCGACACCGACGACACCGACCCGAACTTTCTTCATGACTGACTATACTCCATACGATCGACTTAACCCGGACAAGTCTGCTATAAATATGGCGGACAATCCGGAACCTGGACAATTGATTATTGAAGATTGAAGATTAAAGATTGAAGATTTGATGAGCTCGCTTCGCTCCATCATTTTTATGATCGTTTTTTTTTATAAATGATCCGCCGCAGGCAGACCTTAAATCTTAAATACTCGTCCGCCTCTGGAGGATTCAATCTTCAATCGACAATATTCAATTATTCAAAGTTGGTCAAAATATCCCCATATAATTTTTTTGCCACAACATGCACTATCATAACTTTTAAGGGCCTAAAAAGAAGGGGAACTGAATGCTCCCCTAACATACGTTGTTTACACAATTGCGTTTTGATTTGCAGATTATCATGGTTCCCTTGCTGAGCGAAGGTAAAACACGCCATGCTGCGATTTAAGACTATCGTGTAATCCCCCGTTCCGAAGATTTTATGAATTCTATCAAGTTCACCACCTCGGGAATCTGCTCGACTTCCGCCTGCACCCGCTGAAGAGCTTCTTTGGTGGTGATTCCGATCCGAAAAATAATTCGATAGGCCTTTTTTAAAGCCCCCAGGGTGTTATCCCCGAAACCATGTCGTTTCAAACCAATTTTGTTCAAGCCGTGTAGGCTGGCCCGATCACCCGATGCAATGACGTAAGGTGGAATATCCTTGGCAACTGCGGATTTACCACCGATATAGGCGTAATCGCCGATTTTTACAAACTGATGGATGGCCACGAGTCCTCCCACCGTCACATAATCACCAATAATAATATGACCGGCCAGCGTCGCATTATTGGCCAAAATCACATCTCGGCCGGTCTTACAATCATGGGCAACATGGCTGTAGGCCATCAACAAATTATTTTCACCGACCTCCGTAACTCCGCCGCCAAACTCAGTGCCTCGATTTATCGTTACAAACTCACGCACCGTCGTGCCCCGACCAATTTTGAGATAAGTAATCTCACCTTTGAATTTAATTGCCTGGGGCGCTGCACCGACAGATGCATATTGATATATCCTGCAATCCGGTCCGATAGAAGTATAGGGCTCAATCATCGCGTGGGGACCGATAACAGTTCCGGATCCAATCGAAACATTGTCGGCAACAATCGAATAGGGACCGATTTCAACACTTGCATCGACCTCTGCCTTGGGGTCGACAATCGCAGTTGGATGTATCATTATTTTGCTCCAAAAGAAGCCATGAGTTCGGCTTCGGCGACAAGGTTATCTTCCACTATTGCTTTGCCGGACATTTTAACAGCTTTTTCTCTCATTTTCAAAAGCTTGGCTTTAAAAATGATTTGATCACCGGGCACGACAGGCTTTCTGAATCGAACTTTATCCATTGTCATAAAATAAACCGGTTGGCCATGTCGTTCCGGTGGCATGGATTCAATTACCAGGATACCCCCGGCTTGTGCCATTGCCTCGATAATCAGAACACCCGGCATAATCGGATTTGCGGGGAAATGTCCCTGAAAAAAAGGTTCATTTATCGTGACGTTTTTTAGCGCCACGACCTCTTCACCTGGCACCAACTCAAGCACACGATCAATCAAAATAAACGGGTATCGATGGGGTAAAAACTTCATAATGGCCTGAACGTCATAAACGATTTCCATTTTAATCAACCTCTGTGATTTTGTGTATTTTCTTCTCAAGGGCCTCAAGCCGTTTTTTCAATTCCGGCAATCTGGCAACGATCTTCTGAATTCTAATATATCTTTTCGGTGGTGTCTGCGGGGCTCCGATCAAGGTCTCACCTTCGGCGACATCCTTGGCGATTCCGGATTGGGGTCCGATAATCGCCCGATCACCAATTTTCAGATGACCGGCAATACCGGCCTGTCCGGCAACAATCACATGCTTGCCGATGGTGACACTTCCAGAGACACCCACCAGTGCAATCAGAAGGGTATTTTCTCCCACAGTTACATTGTGAGCGATATGAACCAGGTTGTCTGTTTTGACACCGCGGCCAATCCAGGTCTTACCCAATGTCGCCCGATCAATGGTGTTGCAGGCGCCAATCTCGACGTCGTCATCAATCTGAACAATTCCCACATGGGGAACTTTATGGTAAACTGCACCATCAGGGGCAAAACCGAATCCATCGCTGCCAATCACGGATGCGCTGTGAATCATCACCCGATTGCCGATCAGGCATCGTTCCAGCACCGTTGCGTTCGAGTGGATGGTCACATCGTCGCCCAAAACTACGTCGTCTCCAATCACGGCTCCCGAATGAATCCGCGTGCGACTGCCCATGGTAACCCGATCACCAATCACGGCACATGCTCCAATGGATACATCTTTGCCGCATTGAAAATCTTCCCCGATTACAGCTGATGGATGAACCCGTGCGGTCACCGGCGATGGCGGATGAAAATAGGTGATCACCTTGGCAAACGCCACCATCGGGTGATCGACCTGGAGCAGATTGGGAGAACCTTCGGTGACGTGACGCGCAACGATGACCGCTGCGGCGTTGGAAGCGGGCAACTGCTTTATAAATTTTGGACTCTCGGCAACAGTAATCTCATCTGCGGCCGCGATTTCAAAGGAAGCCACCCCGCCAATGGGTGTGCCCGAATCGCCAATGATGGTTCCGTCAACCAGTTGTGCTATCTCGGATAATGTTGTCTTCACGATAATTTCACCCTATTGATCCTCAGTGACACATCAATTACCGGATTTCTTGGCATAACTCTGGTTGAGTTGCTGAATCAGCTTGTCGGTAATATCGATGGTGGTCGGCGAATAGAGGACACCGATTTTGCTGATAATCAACAAATAACCTTCCTTTTTTCCAAGATCCTCAACAATGGAAAACACCTCGCCCTGAAGTTGGTTCACGAGCTTTTTTTCAATGGCCTGCAGCTCGGATCTGTATCTTTTTTGAAGTGTCTTAAAATCGTTAAGCTTAATACGCACCTCGCGCTCTTTTTCTTCACGCGCTTCCTTGCTCATCACCATGGATTCACGTTCCAGCCTCTGGCGGATTTGTTCAATTTCAGCGCCTTTTTGTTTCAGATCCGTTTCCATTTCTTCTTTTTGTTTTTTGATTTCAACCTGTGCGGCTTTACCGGGATTTGAGGTTTCTAAAACCCGCTGTAAATCGATGACACCGATTTTGGCGACATCTGCAGCCATGGCGGCGCCTGTTACCACCATACAATTCACAATTATAATGCTTAACGTCCATTTAATTATATGCATCTTACCCCCTTTTTAAATTCAATATATCTCATTATTTATGAATGATCCATTAAAATGACGTGGCCATAGAAAATTCCCAATCTCCCCTTGCATGGTCGGTATCTTCGGGATCGAGAATATAACCATAATAAAAATTTACAGGGCCCATGGGCGAATTCCACATAATTCCGGGTCCGGCACTCATGCGAATGTCACTCAAATCAGGCGATTCATCCTCTCCATAAGCGTTGCCCGCGTCAAAAAAAAAGACACCGTACATGCCGATGTCTTCAACCAACGGAAACCGGAGTTCAAGATTCATCTGTACAAATTTATCGGCCCCGACCGGATCGCCGTTTTCATCAACCGGTGCAATGTCATCGCGATCAAATCCCCGCAGGGAGTTGATGCCTCCCAAGTAAAATAATTCATAATCCGGCAGCAATTTTCCGGATACCTCTTCCACATAGCCGCTCTTGCCATGGGCAACACCGACAAATTTCCAAAAAAAATTGTAATACCAGGCAGTTTCTCCAACGATTTTTGCAAATCCGATGTCGCCGCCCAGCCCGGCATACTCAAAGGAAATTTCGTGGGACGAGCCTTTGGTGGGAAAATAGAGCGAATTTCTCGAATCATATTCCAATGAGGTTACAATACTGCTTTTTGTGTTTTCGCCTTCAAGCTCCTTAATCGATTCGGCAGCATCTTCGCTGAGGTCTTTTACGTCGGCAATATCATATATATAAGTTACTTTTCCGCGGGTATAATCCATAATCGGATAGCTTAAACTTAAACTGCCACCGACGCTGTCTTTGGTATAGTCATCATACTCATATTCCCAGTTATATAGTCTGATGCCGCCGGTTAATGGAATATCAAACAACCACGGCTCGGTAAAACTAATGCCGTACTGGGTGGTTTTGGACCCGAGCTTGACATCAAACGCCAGGACCTGCCCGCGTCCAAACAGGTTTCTTTCCGAGATGCTGACGGCACCAAAAAAGTTTTCCACATTACCGTATCCAGCTCCGAATTGAACGGTCCCGGTTGATTTTTCGGTGACATCAACTTTCAGTATTTTTTTGTCATCAGCGCTGCCGGCAGCCGTATTTACCTGAACATCCTCAAAAAAATCCAGCCGCTGTAAATTCTGCATACTGCGCCTGAGACGTTCAGCGCTGAAAAGTTCCTGCTCATAGACGCGCAGCTCCCGACGGATGACCTTGTCACGGGTCTTTGTGTTGCCGCCGATAATAATTTCCTCAAAATAAACGAGCTTGCCCTTTGCAATCTCAATATCGATATCGACCAGCAACTCCTCTTCGTTTTGATAAATGCGCGGAGAAACATCAACGTTGGCATAGCCCTCATTGGCGTACAAGTCGTCCAGTGCAATAACATCATTGCGCAAAACTTCACGGTTGTAATACTCTTCTTCGGAGATTTTTATTTTTTCCAGCAACTGGTGTTCCGGCAAAATTAAATCCCCGCTGATTTTAACCTTACCAACCTTGAATTGCGGTCCTTCAACAACTTTGATGGTAATTTCTACACCATCTTCCTTATACTCGATCTGCGGTTCTCCGACTCTGGCTTGAATATAGCCGTGATTTCGATAAAAAGCTTTAATTTGAGCCACATCTCGACTTAAATTTTGATAAACCAGGTCTCCTGCATCGGTGAACCAGGAAAAAATATTCTCTTCTGAGGTCGTCATCAAGTCTTTGAGGTCATCATCCGAGTAGGCCCGATTGCCTTCAAACTGAATCTTGGTGACGTGCGTCCGTTCTCCTTCGTCGATGATAAATTCAACATCTGCTTGATTCTTTTTTTGCGGCAATATTTTATAGTCTACCTGGGCATTGTGGAAATTTTTCTCATTATACATCTCTTTAATACGGGCGATGTCATTGTTGATTTTATATAAATTGAGAATGGAGCCCGTCCGAACGGTCAAGATCTCTCTGAGTTCCTCCTCCTCATAGGCTTGGATATCACCTTTCAATCGAATGCTGCGCACAGTCGGTTTTTCCTTCACGCGAAATATAACAACTTTCCCGTCGGGCTTTGTCTGGGCTTCGATGCGGATGTCGTCAAAATATCCCATGCCGTAAACTGCTTTTAAATCTTGACTGA
>JASFPE010000143.1:0-11005 GCA_050116155.1 Desulfobacterales bacterium | reverse complement strand
TCTCCTTTTGTTTCTGACCGGTTGTCAGGGGGCCGGGAAACCGTGGTCGACCCTTAAAAATTATTTTTGTATAAACTGTTCCAGGCGGATCACTCCGCCGGGTGGAATGATTACAAAATCTTTGTCATTGTTGGCGGATACTTTGTGGGCGTCGACCAGGCGTCGCACATATTCGTCAGAACCCAGCAATTCCTCATAACGCATGCCCCACCTTTCGCAGTAGCGGGCAACCTTTTGTGCCTGGGGACGGTATGTTTCCAGGTCTATTTGGCTTTGGCCGACCAGAGCCAGGCGTTCGTAATGCTGATATTGCTGGTCCATTATCCAATCAGTCTTCTCGGCACCGTATTTTTGGGCATATTCTTCATATTCTTTGAGCGGATGGCTGCCGGACTCCAGCCAGCCCTTGCTCAGGTAATAGGTGCCGGGCACCGCGCTAAATTCCCGTCTGTAGGTCTCGCGAGAGCCCAACAAAATCGCTATGCAATCGTCGACGCGCGGAATTTTTAATGTGTGCTTTCCGGATTCGATACCCGCCAATCCCTTGCCGCACAATCCGTAGCCTAGTAAAATCAGGCTGGGCGTCTGGATATCGTCAATTTTATCCTGCAATTCGTGCGTCATCTTTCCAGGCTGCCGATGCAGACCATAATCCATAAAAATGGCCTTGTCGGCCGCTTCTGCAGGCGCCAATTCTTCGAGCATGCCTTGCAGCACGCGACAGGCGATGATAACGATGGGCATTTTATGGTGTCGTGACATTTCGATCCCAAATAACATTGAGCGAAAAACGCTCAATTGAAAGCTTTTATCTCTGATATTAGGCCGCGCCCACCAAACGTTTTGCCAATTCAACCGCAGTTGGGGAATTATAGGCGTATCCATCAGCTCCGATGCGTTCGACGATTTCGGCATCCACCGGAGAGCCGCCGATGATCACTTTTACGGTATCGCGCAAACCGGCTTCTTTGAGCGCTTTAATGGTGTACCCCATGGCGATCATGGTGGTTGTCAGCATGGCCGACATACCGACGATGTCCGGCTGGTTTTCTTTGACCGCTTCGACGAATTTTTCCGGATCGACGTCAAATCCCAGGTTAATCACTTCAAAACCGGCGCCCTCGCACATCATGCCGACCAGATTCTTGCCGATGTCGTGGATGTCGCCTTTCACGGTGCCCAGAACGATCTTGCCAACCGGTTTCGCTCCGGTCTCTACCAGATGCGGGCGCAGGATTTCCAGCCCGTCATGCATGGCTTTGGCGGCCAGCAGCACTTCAGGTACAAACATTTCTTCCTGTTCGAATCGAGCACTGACCTCGTCCATCCCGACCAGCAGGCCATTGTCGAGAATTTCTATGGGTGGCAACCCCTCATCCAGTGCTTTCTGAACCAAATCCGGGGTGTTTTCATCATCTCCCGCGATAACAATTGCTGACAGTTGCTGGTATATCTCGCTCATGGTGTTTCTCCTTTTGATTCAATTCGGATTGAAACCTATTCTTTGTTTTTGACGCGTTCCTCAGCAGCCTCCATGACTTCCTTGATAGCAGTCTCCGTCTCCGGCTTGACCGGTGAAGGCGTGTGCGTGGCAACAATTTCTCGAACTCGGGAAATGACTCGATCACGCATGGTTAGGCCACCTTTCTTTTCCCACTCTTCAAAGCTGCGTCGGTCACACAGGTTGGGATACCAGTACTCCGTCTTAAAATGACTGCGGGTGTGTTTATCATACAGGTAATGGCCATTTGGTCCGACACGATGGATAACGTCAGTGGCCAACGTATCCTCGTTGACTTCGATACCTCGTGTAATACGCCGGCTATAGCCGATGGCTTCGTCCATCATTGCGGTCTGCAAAATCGAGCCGGTCATTCCGCTTTCGGTGTATCCGACATCATGACACAGGTCGCCTTCTGTTAAAGCTGAAAAGAAGCAGGAGAGGGAACCTTCAATGGCGGCTTGCTCGTCGAGGGTTTTGGAATCCGTGCAGCCGCCGGTTTGCCAGAGAGGAATGCCGGCGAAATGCGCCAATTCGGTAGATCCGGCCATCATGAGTGACAGCTCCGGAGCACCATAGGTTAGGATCATGGCACTCATGTCCATTACCGAAAGAACACCGCCCATAAAGAACGGCAAGCCGGGTTGAATGGTCTGTGCGAGGACACATCCCATCCAGGATTCGGCTGTAGCCTGGATGATGATCCCGGCCGCTGACATCGGAGCCGTTCCGCCGGCCTGGGGACACGGTGTGAAGATTACCGGCACGCGATGTCGGGCTGCGAAAATCAGCTTGTCTACGGCATTAAAATCGCTTAACAGAGGCGATATCGGCTCGCAGTAATGTATATAGTTAGGTCGTTTTTCAAAGGCAGTCTGTCCGCCGGCCTCGGCGATAGCTATTTTATGAATATCTTCACCGTCGGCTGCCCCAAAAGACCACGCTACGATGGGTTTGCTGGTTCTGGGAAACATTTCGGCGAACTCGTAGCTGGCTGCCAGGGCGACATGGACATCGCTGATGGTGCCCAGCGACTCACAAAAATCTATGTTGGGAAGGGCATCCACCACCTGCGCCACGATGCGCGCATCGGATCTGGTGAAAGGGCGTCGTTCGAGTGTCTCGATATCAATGAAGTTTGGCGGTGTCGGTCCGGGACCGAAGTAAGCCATCCCCGGGCCGATATGAATATCGTGATCAGGATTCCCATCGCGTGCAAAGACAGTGAAGCTGCGAGGAGCCATCTCCAGCGAGCGCCGAACCAGGTAGGAAGGGATCCGCACTCGAATATCGTCTACCCATGCACCGGCTTGCTGGAGAATGTCACGTGCCTCCTCGTGATGCACATCCAGGCCCGTGTACTCCAAAACGTGGAGCACGCCGTCAAATAAGGATTGCAGTTGATCCTGAGACAGCATCTTGAAGCGTACCCCGGAGTTGATTTTATAGTTCGTTCTCATATAAAGATCTCCTTTCTGTTTAGCCCGTAGCTGGCGGTAGTGACTAGTGGGAAATACCCATCATTTTTGCCTGCTGTGTGCTAACTGCACCCTGCAGCGTCAAGCTGCACCAACGAACCTTTTTTGTCACTGATAAAACGCATACCGAAATGAGGTCTATCTGTCAAATGAAATAGGAACAATCCCCCAAATTGCATAGCAAGTATAGGTTGAAGTCAATTTAGATAATAGGGGGACCCTTCGATGAAATTCTTTGTGCGCTGCGGTGGAATTTTCTTGCCTATCTTTAGCGCATATTCTATAAAGCCTGACGCGGAAGAGCATGAATGAAATAGAATCCATTCCCTTAAATCTAGGTTGGGAATCGAGGTGACACGATGATTAATTCGGGTACCATTGAGAAGCGATCCGTGTATTTGCGGATCTTAAGTGATGATCAGGTTTGGGAAATTCAGCGAACCGCCTTTGACATCATGCAGAATGTCGGTTTCCGGGTTCTTCATGATGGCGCCCGTAAAATGCTCAAACAGGCCGGAGCGGTCGTAAATGGTGAGCGCGTCATGGTGCCGGAACACATCGTACGGGCATGCCTGAGCACCGCGCCGAAGGGATGGACGGTATATGACCGGGAAGGCAACCGGGCCATGGAGGTGAAAGGGCGCAAAAGCTACTATGGGACGTCGACGGCAAGCCCTAACACTAAAGACGCTTTGACGGGTGAAATCCATCCCACACGGGTTGCCGATATCGCCATCGGCGCCAAAGTGGCCGACGCCCTCGAGAACATCGATTGGGTCATGCCCATGGGTTCGTCACAGGACGTGCCCGCGCTGGCAGCGGATGTGCATGAGTTTGAGGCCGTGGTCAGCCACACCACAAAACCCATTGTGTTTATCGGCTATTCGCCGCGGGGAACGGAGCTGGTCTTTGAGATGGCCGCCGAAGTGGCCGGCGGCATCGAGAAGCTTCGGCAGCGCCCTTTTCTCATTTTTTATCCGGAACCCATCTCGCCGCTGACCTTCCCGGCCGACGTGATCGACCGCTTGTTTGTCTGCGCGGATCTGTCCATGCCGCAAATACAGGGTCCGACAATTCAACCCGGTGCCACAGGCCCAGTAACTCTGGCCGGAGCGGTTGCTCAGGGTACTGCCGAAGCTCTGATGTGCCTGGTTTTAGCTCAGCTGCGCAAGCCGGGGTGTCCTTGCAGTTTGGGATGCAATTTCGGAATATTTGACATGTCCACCGGCCTTTTATCTATGGCGGCACCCGAAATGAGCCTTGCCCTGGGCGCCCAGGCCGAGGTGGCCCAATCCTTCGGACTGCCGACCTGGGGCCTGGCGGGATCTACCGATGCGAAAACCGTGGATGCCCAGGCGGGATCCGAATCCGCTTTCACTATCCTGGCACAGGGTTTAAGCGGGCTCAACCTGATTCACGATGTGGGGTATATGGATAATGGCATGGTCTGTTCCACGGCACAATTGGTACTGGGAGATGAGAATATCGCCATGGCCAAACGCTTTATCCAGGGAATTACGGTGAACAGCGAAACCCTTGCTCTTGGTCTCATTGAGGAGGTCGGTCCTGGAGGGCATTTTCTTGAAAAAGACCATACTTATAAGCATTTTAAAGACGAACAATGGCACCCCGGCCTGATGATGCGCAAGGGATTTGATGAATGGCAAAGTCAGGGGGCCAAGGATACGGCCACCCGGATTCAGGAAAAACTGAAGGATATCCTAGAACATCATAAGATATCACTTTTGCCCAGTAAAGTCCTTATGGCCCTGGAGCGTATCAAGCAAAACGGAGAGAAGGAATTAACACGGCAGTAGAGCTAAATGCGCCTGAGCGTCGAGTTATAAATTAAGAAAATTTTAAGCATGCCTAAACAATATGACGCCATCATCATTGGCTGTGGCATCATCGGCAATTGCATTGCCTTTGAGCTGGCCAAGAAAGGTTATCAAACCCTTAGCTTAGATAGACTCGGAGGTTCCGGCTTTGGTTCAACCGCTGCTTCCTGCGGTATCGTGCGCGCGCACTACTCCACCCTCGAAGGGGTTGCCCTGGCCTATGAGGGCTTTGATATCTGGAGAAACTGGGAAAATTACTGCCAAATCCGGGATCCAGTCGGGATGGCCAGGTATCACCGCACCGGTTCGCTCATGTTAAAGAGCAAAGGGCACGACTGGGAGAAAATCAAAGGCCATTATGACCTGGTGGGCGTAGAATACGAGGAATGGGATTTAGGCCAGGTAAATCAGCGAATGCCGATATATGATCTGCACCAATTCTGGCCGGTGACGCGACCCGAGGAAGACGAGCACTTCTTTGACGAGCGCATCGAACTGCTTAAAGGCGCTGTTTTTTCACCGCGGGCAGGCTATGTATCCGATCCAAAACTGTCCACCCATAACGTACAGGTCGCCGCCGAAGATAAAGGGGCAGAATTTATCTTCAACGCTCACGTCGTTGAGGTGCGAAAGAAGAATAACCGTGTTCAGGGTATTACGCTGGCCGATGATGCCAAGATTGATGCTGCGGTCGTCATTAACGTCGCCGGTCCCCATTCTTTTATCATCAACCGGGTGGCCGATGTGGAAGAAAAAAACAACATCAAGACCCGGCCTCTGCGTCACGAGGTGGCCGTTGTGCCGGCGCCTGATGGCTTCGATTTCGAACACAACGGTTTCCAAACGGCCGATGGCGACAACGGTATTTATTTGCGTCCGGAGGTAGGCAACTCGATTCTGGTGGGCAGTGAGGATCCTGAGTGTGATCCCAAAGACTGGGTGGAGGATCCGGACAACTTCAATCGCAGTGTTACCGATCTGCAGTGGAACGCCCAGGTATACCGTTGCGCACGCCGTGTTTACAATCTGCCAATTCCCAGTCAAAAACGGGGTATCGCAGATCTTTATGACGTATCCGATGACTGGATCCCTATTTATGACAAATCTGATTTGGATGGTTTTTACATGGCTATAGGAACTTCCGGCAACCAGTATAAGAACGCTCCCCTGGTGGGGATGATGATGGCCGAGTTGATCGATAACGTCCAAAACCATAACCTTGACCACGACAACCATCCATACCCTTTCGAATTACCGAAAACCGGTATCACCATCGATATGAGCTTTTTTTCAAGAAACCGCGAGTTGAACCCGGACAGTAGTTACTCGGTCAACGGCTAACAATGATTCAGGACGAACCTTCAAATAAAGATTTGTCTTTTCTAACATCCTTATTTGTAGTTTTTTTGTGTACCCTTTTTGGGTCCAATGCTGTCGCCATAAAGTTCGCGTTTTCAGGACTGGGGGTGTTTACCACCGCTGGCCTTCGTTTCAGTATTGCGGCCAGCGTCATTTTCCTCTGGGCCAAAGCAACCGGACAACCACTTGCCCTGAAAAAAGGCCAGATCCGTCAGATCATCATACTGTCCTTACTTTTCTGGATCCAATTATCCCTTTTTTATTTCGGGTTGAGTAAATCCAATGCCTCCCGGGGAACGCTGCTCGCCAATCTGGTTCCGTTCTTTATTCTATTTCTGGCTCATTTTTTTATTCCCGGAGATCGAATTACCACGCGAAAGTTTTTCGGAATTCTTTTGGGATTTGCCGGGATTGTCTTTTTATTTATGGAAAAAAAAGGCGTCACTTCCGATTTTCGAATCGGTGATATGATTATTTTTGTGGCTACGTTTATTTGGGCGTGCAGCGCCGTGTATTTGAAGAAAATTATCCACGCCTATAACGCATTTCAAATTGTGTTCTATAGCACGGCAATCTCAGCTCCATTGTTTTTTCTCGAAGCCTTCCTATGGGACCACCCGATGATTTTAATTCTGGACGGCAAAATTGTTGGTGCACTCCTGTATCAGGGCCTGGTAACGGCGTCATTTGGGTTCGTGACCTGGAATAAACTGCTTCAAAAATACGGCGCCGTGTCACTGCATTCGTTTGTATTCATCATGCCTATTTCCGGGGTCGCTTTAGGTGGACTGGTTTTAGGAGAGCCGATTACATCGAAGATCATTGTGGCCGTTGCCTTGATCGCCGCTGGAATCCTGGTGGTTCATTGGAAAACCGGCAAACCTGCCCCGGCGTATCCGATTCGAAGAGGATTATAATTAACCGCAGATACACGCAGAATGAGGCAGATATTTATCATGGTTTGGCATGGTTCAGATAAAAAGTCTATGGCATTTCCTGTGTGTCTGTGCCAATTAAAAAACAAAAGTTAGGATATGAAAAAAGTCACCTGTTTCATATTGGCCATTGGCATTTTATTTTTGGGCTATGTTGTTTTTTTTCATTCGTCGGGTGCCGGGCCGGATAAATCAAATTATCAAACGATTATCTGCTTTGGTGACAGTTTGACCTATGGAACCGGTGCCAGCCAGGGCATGGATTACCCGTCACAGTTATCACAGATGTTGAACAAGCCGGTAATTAATGCCGGGGAGCCCGGGGACACCACCGGCAGGGCATTAAGCAGGCTGGAACGCGATGTCCTATCCAAAAACCCGGATATTGTAATGATTACGCTCGGGGGTAATGATTTAAAAAACGGTGTGATCAGAGACACCGCATTTCGTAATTTACGAGAAATTGTCGAATCCCTCCAAGAGCAAGGAGCAGAAGTAATTATCGGGGGGCTGAAATTCCCGCTGCGGGATCGCGGGTATGGTAAAGGCTATCAGGAACTGGCGGAGCAAACCGGTGCCGTACTGATACCGGACATTTTCGAAGGCATCATGGGAAACCGCAAGCTGATGAGCGATCCGATTCATCCCAATGATGCCGGTTATAAGATCATTGCGCAACGATTCCATGCCGCCATGTTGCCATGAGGAAGACACTTAAACGTTAAGTCTCAAATTGGAATCAGGGACCCGTTAAGATACCAAATCATTTATCCCGCGAAATTCCATCTTTTGATAAGCGGGTTTTTAAAGGGTAGCTCTGCGCTTTGCCAATATCATTCACATCTTTCATAGGCCAGGGATCTAACTTCCCTCAATTCCGCTAGAGCTCTGTTATATTGGTCGAAGATATATTTGTAGTTCGGTATTCCACTCATCAAAATTATTCTGGTTCTTTCGGTGCATTTTGGGTTTGGATCGTCTAGATTCGTAAGAAAGCAATGCAACAGTGTGCTCTTGTGGTCAGCATTTATTTCTGCCTGAACTGCCCTTTTGAGGTTTTCTGATTCAGAGGCGGCAAATTCCCAGTCCTTTTTTTTATTGGTCTCGGTCGCCCTGATATAATTCCCATAGTAATAATCAATATCCTGGTAGGCCATCATGATAAATTCTTTTCGAAATGCTGCGGCCTTCTCGAGAATTTCAGGTCTCTGACGATACGTTTCAGTAACGCCTGCCATAAATGTGTCCGCTGTCATTTTAAGCAAAGATTTCGTTTCTTCTCGCCTTGTTTCAATTATTTCCCGGGCTTCAAAGCGCTGTTGGTGGTATTGGTTCAAATGCACGATGATTTTCTCACACAGTCGTTTTTCAACCTTCTTTTTATTAAGGTACTCCTTAAGCGGTTTCAAGCTCGAGAACCCGATCACCAAAGCAGTGGCTTTTGAAATCTCCAGATTATCCTGCGAGATATGCTGCGCAAATATCAAGGCCGATAGATACAAATCGACGGCGGCGGCATAATCATTTTGTCTTTCATGGTAGCGGCCTTTCAGCATAATAATCGAAAATAGCTTCCAGGCTGCCGGGGCCGGAAACTCTTTTTCAAAAAGATATTTGGGCGCTTTGCCAAAATCAAAATCACAATTAATAAATGCAATTCCCTTTTGATATTGCCGAATACTCAATTCATTTTCTTGCAGCAGCTTTTTGATTTCGATGCTATCCTGCAGCCATCCATTTTCTATGATCTCACTTATCTCTTTACCCATTGTTTTCGACTCAGGGTATTTCAGTAATTCAAAAGCCTTTAAATAGTGTGTGGCAGCATTTCCGGGTTGCCGGCCACCGAAATCTATCGATTGGACCGGTATATTTGGGGGACTTTTACTTGCAACCATTAAACGTTGTGCCGACATGCTTTCCGCAGCCGAACCGAACAGGGGCGCTGCGCAGAAACTGAATGCACTGCAGCTCAAAGCAATAATTAGGATTATTCTTAATATCATAACCACCTCCATGCCTGGTTTGGGGGGAAGTGCATTTCGATTTCTACGATTGACAAGACCGCGTTTTTTAGGAGTGGATCGCATTGCCTATCATTATCTCTTTTTAAACATGCCCGTAGTACTCCCGATGCACCACAACAGAATATGCATAGTCCAGCAACGTCCCCCAGCTGAACACAGGAAGATCAACTTCCCGCTGCACGGCCCGCGCAAAGGGCTGCATACCGGTGCACTCCAACATGATGGCGCCGATATCCGGATGCGCATTGCAAAACTCGGTGCATACGTTGATCATGTCTTTTTCGGCTTTGTCGTAGTATATTTCCGGACATTCGGGACGCTTTTCGGGGTCCCAAAGATTGTCAAATTGCGGACATCCGTATTCGTCTTGAGCGCCGGCAATCATAAAATTGCTGCTCAGATCGATGCCGACATTTTGCAAATGGATATCCGATAGAAATCTTTTCTGCGCACAGACAATGCCCACCGTTTTATCGGGACCGATGATATTCTGAATAAAGGGCACCTGAAGCAAGCTCGACATAAATACCGGTACGTTCACATAACCGGCTATATCTTTCTGAAAATAAGCAAAATAGCCGCATTCAGCGGCGATGGCGCGGCAGCCCATTCTTTCCAGGTTCTTGGCGGCCTGCTTTATGGGTTCCAGGCACGGACTTTTATCGTCTTCCCAGACCAGGGTATAGTTATCTACGCCTTGAGCAATCTCATATTGTATCGGATAAGGAAAAGCGCTGGCATTGCGCACATCCCCGGGGAAGCCAGGATAGGCATCGTCCAGTACAATGATACCCAGTCCCATTCCATAGCAGGTGTGGTTTTTGCGCGTCTTGATGTAATTAATTCCCATATCGCGATTGCCATAAATCATTGTTATCTCTCCTTTCCTTTTTTTTAATGGCATCTATAATTTTGTGATCAACCCCTGCCTGGACCAGATACCGCTCGAGTTGATTCTGAACATCTGCATCCAGCCCGGGTTTCTGGAAGCTGTCCAGCATGCGCTGCAATTTGGCGTGCAGGACTTCTATAAGCTGATCATTGAGCGGCCTGTCAAGCGTTTGCTCGTTTATGTGGAGTTCCGAGTTCCATGTATGGGTTCGAACCTTATTGAGGGTATCTAATGTGGTCAAAAATTCACCTCCCGGACCAACCTCCTTAATGACATCGATTGATAGATTGTCTTCACTGATTTCAATGTCATGGAGAAAAGATTTAACGCTGCGGATGATTTCCAGATCGACCAGATACTTTTCGTAGGACATTGCGGCGAAGGCATCTAAAATTCCGGCACTGTGAACGATTACATTTACCTTGTTTTGGAAGGCAACCAACATGGACATCATGCTTTCATAGCCGCTTTGTACCGAAATCCAGTTCGCATCGGTGGTGTTTCCGGAGCCACGGATGGGGAGTCCGTATTTTCTGGCCAAGCGGGCGCCATAGAGGCCTTGTAGGTTAAAAGCCGGTGATCCAATCAATATTTTGCCGGTTTTTAAATCGGCAATGCTGGCCTGCAAACCAAATAAAACCGGGGTGCCTTCTGAGATCATCTGAGCAACGGCAATCCCGGCCAGGGTTTCGGCATTTGCCAGGGCCAGATTGCCGGCCAGACTTATCGGTCCGGTTGTGCCGGCAGCTGGAGCCGGTGAGATGTTCATCGCTTGACCGTGTCTGGCAGTTACCAGCATGGCTTGCAGGCTCATTTCATCAATCTGCAAAGGGCTGTGAATGCTGATGGGGATCAGAATCCTGGGCTTTTGAATCAGCCTCTCTTTTCCTCCACAAAGCAGCGCCATCATGTCCATAATTTCCTGCATTTTTTCACCAACAGCCGGCATGCCGATTAGGCATTTATCTGAATGAA
>JASFPE010000142.1:0-11023 GCA_050116155.1 Desulfobacterales bacterium | reverse complement strand
GAATTACTGTCTCATCTATCGACTTTAAAGGACTCGGAGCTTATCTACGAGAGGGGGATATATCCCCAATCGACTTATATCTTCAAGCATGCACTCACCCAAGAGGTCGCCTATGAAAGCTTACTTCTCAAAAGGCGAAAAGAAATTCATGAACAAATAGGAACAGCCATAGAAGCCCTCTACCCGGACCGTCTCGAAGAACACTACGAGCTGCTGGCCTACCATTATGCCCGCAGTGCCAACACGGAAAAGGCATTACAGTTTCTGGATCTTGCCAATCAGAAGACGGCGAAGTTAAATGCCATGGAGGAGGCGAAGGTTTATTTTGATGAGGCTATGGAGATCCTGGACACCCTGCCCGAGGACGCAGACAACTTGCAGTGGCGAATCTCTCTGTTGGTAAACCAGGGGCAGATTTTTTTGATGCTTCTTATGATGCCCGAGTATTACGATCTTTTGACTCACTACGAATCCATGGCAAGGGAGTTGAAAAATGAAGCGCTGCTGGGAGCATTCTACAGCCGTTTGGGGCATTGTGAGTATGCGTTTGGCCAATTTGATAAGGCCATCCAAACGTTGAGCAAGGCTGTGGGACTTTGTGAAGCTGCGGAGAACATTGAAGATACCGGATATGCATATACCTGGCTAATATGGAGCCATCTATTCAGGGGAGACTTCGAGCGGGTTCTCGCTCTGAAAGAAGACCTCCTTCGTACGCTGGATCAGCGGTTTAACCTTTTCTTCTATGTGAGGGGGTTATGTGCGGCCTCAAGGGCTTGCATAAATCTCGGTCGCTGGTACGAGGCAGCTGAAGAAGCTAGAAAGGCGCTAGAGGGCGCTGAGCAATTCTCAGACAACAGTCTTATCGCCTTTGGGACCTGGAGCCTCATGATGACTTACACCTGGAAAGGTGACCTGGCACGGGCCATCGAATATGGTGAGCTGGCGGTTCAGAAAGCTTCGACACCCGCGGACAAGGCGTGGGCGCAAAGAGGTCTTGGATGGGCTTTGTGCCGGTCCGGAGAGGTAAATAGAGGAATTGATCTTCTGAGTGCAGCGTTGGCGATAGTTCGAGCTTCAGGCCACATGGCGAGTAAAATTCCTACAGCGTGCATCTTGGGCTCGGGATATTTGCTGGCCGGGGAGGACGACAAAGCAAAGCAGACGCTCGAAGAGGGCTTGGAAATCGCAGAGCGCTGTGGAGCAAGGTATTATGCTGGGTTCGCTCAACGCCTCCTGGGTGAAATCAGCCTTAAGACCGACCCAGGCCGAGCAGCGGCCCACTTTGAGAAAAGCATCGCCACGCTTCGAGAGATCAAGGCCGAGAATGAGTTGGCGCTGGCTTACGCAGGCTATGGCCGATTTCACAGGCAACAGAGCCAAATCACCAGGGCGCGGGAGTATCTAACGAAAGCACTGGAGATTTTCGAGCGGCTGGGCACTCTTCTTGAACCAGACAAAGTAAGAGAACTTTTGGCCGGATTGCCTGAAGCTTAGGATGGCTTCTAGTAAAAATTAGCGAGAATAGGCTGATACAGATTTACGCCGAAGTTTTTGAAATGCGGATCGCATTTTGAAAGCAGGAGAAATGATATTTTTTTCTTAAGGTCTTTCCTTTCCTCGTCCAGGGTATCGAAATTACCACCACCTTTTGAAATAATCAGGTCCGAGCGACGGACGAAATCGTTCACCTCTTGCGAACATCTGCTTAACACGGTTCCTGGCAAGGGGCCATCAATACCATTTTCAATCACTTTTACGATCTTATCCAAACCCACCGATTTTGCTTCCCTTAAGGTCGCGTCATTCAAGGTGGGAACGCTTCTGACCACGAAGATGATTTCGAGTTCATACATTTTTTTCATCGTTTGGATGAACAATTTATCGAACACGATTTCGCCGGCGTTATCTCCAAAATAAATTACAGATTTGCTGGCCTGCAACTGTTGCTTAAACTCTGCATAAATCTCCGGTGAAAGCGGCACGTCAATTCTATCTTTAATAGAATTTTCAATTGTCAGGGCATTGTCGGCAACCATAAAATCAAGTGAATTTCCCAGGATGGCAAGTTTGACGGCCGCATAAAGGGGATCGGCATCCGCATTCACCATCTTTTCCAGTAAAGAATACAGCGCCATGGCCTTTTTATTCTGACTTGATTTTTCTAAATCAAACGGATCAGGAGCATCCATTCTTTTTACAATTTTACGCCACACATCTTCAATGACCTCCGGGCTGGTGAGATCCCATTTGAGTCCGCGCAGGGCAAAATTTTCCAGTATTTCAGTGTACAGGTCTCTGACTGAACTCTCATCTAAAGGGAGTTTTCGAAGAGACGATATTGTCATCTTCAAGATGCAGGGGATACAGTCGGGTTTTAGTAGCATCAGTTTGTCTCTTGTTCTCTAATGTTTAGCTGGTAGTCTATATGTTAATACCAATTAACTAAAAGTAAGGTTTCAGGTGTCAGGTGTCAGGTGTCAGGGTAAACACGCATAGTGCAAAGCGCTCATCGCTGAAAACATCAAGCACACTGTCGTATTTTATTATTTAACCCTATGCGCCATGCGCCATGCCCTATGTCAGCAGGCTTTTTACTGCTGGCACCTGACACCCGACACCTGAAACCTTATTGGCCCCTACACCAAAAAATTGAAATAAAAGTAAGGTGAAATTTTAAGTTATTTCATTACTAGAAACCTTTTGCACCATTTGATCCATTACCTTTGCGGCAATTTTACCAAAATCCGCATCATTGATGTGATAATCGACTTCATGAATCTCGATCCGGGCATCGAGTTTTTCTTTCAATCGTTGCGTGAATAATTGGTTCATCTCCGGATCGTACAAAGGTCCATCCTGTCTGTCAGCTTCGGACCAGCCTCTGGTTGGAATGAGCACTTTGATATTTGCCGGGTCCTGGTTTAGTTTTCCCGACAGTTGATCGGCCAAAATGGTGGTTTCTTCAACATCGAGCCTTATGGCAGACCTAAAGTCGTAAAAAAAGATTTTACGATCCGCATATTGTTTCGGAATATTCTGACGGGTAAACTCGAGCACCGCGCAATCCAATCCTCCGGGGACAACAAGACGCGGGATGGATTGACCGGGAACCGGCTCGAATCTTTCAGGACCGATTCCGCCGCAGTATCCATCTTTAAGATCATCGGCGAGTTCGTGGGTGGCAAAGTCGAGGATACCGTTAAAATATCCTTCGGCTGCCAGCTCCTCCATGGCCATGCCGCCGGTACCGTTGGCATGAAAGGCAACGACTTCATATCCTAGAGCCTCCAGAGCGTGTTTGGTGGCTTCTGCGCCTGCGGTGATAAATCCGAAAAAGGGCAGGGCAATCCTCTTTTTTACTTCCTCGGGTAACCAGTTGCTTTGTACCATGGCGCAAATTCCGGCGGCGGCTTTATCTAGTATCATGCCGGAGAGGCTGTTGACCCCGAGAAGATCAGCGACGCTGTGAATCATGGTAATATCTTTGGTACCTACGGTGTTTGTCATATCTCGAGAGGCCACGGTGGATATCATGACCTTGGGAAAACCCAGGGGGAGTTCATGCATGATGCTGGTGCCAAGATGGGTGCCCGTTCCGCCACCGGCGGAGATTATTCCACAAATATCACCATCATTGAATAGCCGTTTAATTTGCGCCTTGGCTTCCTGTATCATGGCATGAATGGATTCATCCCTGCTTTCGTAATTAAATCTTCCGCCTTCATTCATCAGTTTATACAGATCCATAGATACCGGGGAAGGGGAGGGACCTTTGGTGCCCACATTGATCGTTAAGACTTCAAGACCCCTGTGCTCAATACGGTCTCTTAGAAAGAAATGTTCTTCTCCTTTGGAGTCAAAGGTTCCGACGACGGCAATAGCGGAGTCCATTTTCATTTTAATACCTCAAACTGCTCATCAGTTACTGGATATTTGTTAGCCTAAATCAAGAGGTTCAGGGTTCAAGGTTCAAGGTTCAGGGTTGAAGGCGATCTTAACCTTGTACCTTGGACCATTTTTTTAAGTTGGTTTTAACGAAAAAAACGCGTCTTTCTGCCAGACCAGCGGTGGCGTTCCCAAATCTGCCTGGTCGGCCACCCTGCCGATAAAAAGCCGGTAGCCTTTGATATCCTGGGTGCTTTCAACATTGCAGGCCATCCAGGCAGCTGCACCCTCAGGGATGAGCGCATTGCTTTCTCCGGCGGTCAGGGTATGAATGCCAAAGTGCTCAAATTTATCCACACCTTCACCCTTTAGGCTACCCACCTGTACGGCCAACTCCTTATGGCTTTCTCCTGCAATCACCAGGGTAAATTTTCCGGATTGGTCAATCAGTTTTTCGGTAAGATGGCCCCGGGCGACACTGATTAAAATCAACGGCTCTTTTTCCGATACAAACATTGCTGTGGCCGTCATAATATCGCGTTTATGCTCATGGGCCGTGCTGATAAAAATCACCGAGCACGGTAACCAATAAAAAACCTCATTTTCTCTGCTCATTGCCTCATGCCTCCTAAATATTATCTCACTGCAGCCATAGGCGTCGCCTGAAGAAACGAGATTAGCCTAGAATGGGCCTTTGCAGTCTGTCCAACAACCCGTTTCCCCTCCCTTGATGGGAGGGGATTAAGGGGAGGGTGAACGCCCCCACCCAGACCCCTGGTCGTCTCTGGCGCCGCCGAAGGCGGGTAAACCTCCCCAGTCAAGGGGGAGGGCTATTTGTGGATTTACAGAGGTTATTGGCCAGCCTGTATACGCCCGTCCTGCTCACAGGGGGCTCGGCATTCCTCTGCAAGATTCTGCCGTGAATTAAATATACAACGGACTCTGCGATTTTTTTTAGAAACGAGAGCATAAAGAATACCAGCAGAAATGTAAACTCTAAATTGTTTGACTTTTAAATCTAACGTTGTTTTATGTGTATCTGATGAAAAAATGGCTTAAAATCGAGAGAATACCAGGCCTGCTGGCTTCTTCTTATGAAAAAGCCACCCGGTTGGCAATTGATATCTATTACCGTAGGGTGGCCGAGGAAATCGTTTCAACTTTTAAAGAAGGCCTTCTTCTGGATTTGGGCACCGGACCGGGATATTTGCCCATTGAGATAGTAAAACAATCGGCGGATATAAAAATCGTCGGCATTGACTTGAGCCGCAAACTCATTCGAATAGCACAGCAGAACGCGCAAAACGCAGGAGTTAGCGATAGAATAGAGTTTCAGATGGGAGACTCCGGCAGACTGCGTTTCGATGACGCCTCCTTTGATATGGCCATAAGCACCGGGATGTTGCATTCACTCAAAGATCCCATTAAAGTCCTTAAAGAAATATATCGCGTCTTGAAAAATGGAGGAGAAGCCTGGATATATGATCCGGCAAAAGTCGCCTCGTATATCGACCGAAAAAAATGGAAAGCATCACTTACCCATCGAGAACGATTTTTTATATGGATATTTACGGTGATTAAGCTGTTGAGACCCATAAAAACCTACAATCGAGAGCAGGTTGGCGAAATGATCCGGGCTACCGATTTTGAGATACTCTCTGTTGAAGAGAACAGGGATGAGATAAAGGTTAAATTAAAAAAAACAATTTAGGAATTTAGAAATTGAGGGATTCAGGGATTCAGGGATTCAGGAATTCGGAATGGGGAATGCGGAATTCGGAAAAATTATGCGAAGAGAGGTAAAAAATATGCATATACATCAAAAGATTTATGAATTTGCGGCGTCTGCCGGGGCTTTTGAAGGGTATGTTTAAGAGCACGAGGTGATCCAAAAATTAAATTTAATGGTCAAAGGAAAGTTACCCGAATCTGCCGATGACTTTCAAAAAGAAAAGTGGTTTGGGAAATAGTTTTTAGTATTCAATGTTTGGTATTCAGTGTTGGGTATGATATGAAAATAGTTTAATTAATGCTTTAGAATTAAATGAATAACAGACTGTTATTGAATGGAAAAATAGTTAGTGGTGTTGAGCAGGGCGCTTTCTTTACCCAGTTGGATTGGTTCCAGAAACAGTGTGCGGAGAAACTGGGTTATGTGCCCTATCCCGGGACGCTGAATCTAGAGTTATCCTCCGAGGATATACCCAAAGTAGAAGTCATTGAGCAAAAATCAGAAATAGAGTTCATTCCTCCTGATTCGACATTTTGTTCCGGACGGGCATATCCGGTTGACATTGAAGGCATCCGTGCAGCTATAATCATGCCCGCTGAGCAAGTCAGGGTCCATGGCAAAAATATCATTGAGGTGATTTCAGAAGTTAAACTGAAAGACGCTTTAGGCGCAGATGATGGTGATTCGGTTGAGCTAATTGTTGATATTGCCATACCGAAAATAATTTAAGCTCAATTAGTTTATTTCAAAAATTGTGGGAGCGGCTTCCAGCCGCGAGCTAATGTTTCTTTCCGGCTTTTTCGGCGGCTGGAAGCGACTCAACTGAGCTCGCCGAAGTCCGCTCCTACCGGTACATCGGATTTAAGGTGTATCCGGCAGAGGAGGCTTATGTGACTGACATCCCCAAATTGCAGGTAGATGCGGTAATTTTTGATCTGGACGGGACGCTGATCGATTCTATTGGAATTTACTTTAAAATTGTTGATATTGTTTTTGAAAGACTTAGCATGCCTCCTGTTTCAAAAGAAGCCATAGTTGAGGCGGTCAAGGATGGGGATTTCGACTGGGATTGTGTCTTGCCGGATGACGTCAAAGACCGTAAGGACGAAATAATTTCAGATGCTGTAGAAATCATATATGAGATTTATCCCCGCATGTTTGGAAAGGATTTAAAATTAGTATCCGGTGCCGATCGGGTTTTAAAGACTATCTCCTGCGATGGCTTAAAAATCGGATTGGTTACCTCTACCCCGCAGCAGGGGATGGTCCATAAAATGCAACCATTGAAAAAAGCCGGTGTTGACAAACTGTTTGAAGCTATCATCACCACCGATGACATACAAAATAAGAAGCCGGCAGCCGAGCCACTCGTTGAATGCCTGAAAAGACTGCAAGTCGACGCAAACCGGAGTGTATATGTGGGCGACACCCGTGTGGATATAAAAGCCGGAAAATCAGCCGGAATGATAACTATCGGCGTTTTGACCGGATTTGACGACCGTACTGCATTAGAAGAAGAAGATCCTGATGCAGTTATCCAAAGTGTTAAGGATTTGCCGGATCTCATAAGCATCCAATTTCTATATTAAGGGAGTCATCTATGACATTGAAACCGATTAACACCTATATTCAAGACATGCCGCGGTCCGGAATAAGACGAATCATGGATTCAGCCACAGCACCTGACATTCTGCATCTGGAAGTCGGGCAGCCTGATTTTTCAACCCCCGAGCCTGTTATTCGAGCTGCATGCCAGGCGGCTACGGATGAGGATGGCCGGTTTACGCGATATACTCCGAATATGGGATATGCGTCTCTCAGAAAAGCGTTAGTAAATAAGCTGAAAGAAGAAAACGGCATTCAAACCACAGAAAACCGGATTCTAATTACCCCCGGTTCCAATTACGGCATCATGATTGCCCTTTCGGTGTTGCTGAACGAAGGCGACGAAGTGCTTGTTCCGGATCCGGGATACGTGAATTATGCTTTGCTTCCGCCACAATATGGATGTTCCATTTCCCGATACCCTCTTTACGAGTCCGATGGATTTATTCCCCGCATCGAATCCATCGCCGATTGCATTACACCAAAAACCAAATTGATTGCCCACAACAGCCCCTCAAATCCCACGGGGGCTGTTTGCTCTGAATCCTTCGTCAAAGAACTGGTGGAAATTGCCCGTATTCATAATCTTTACATTCTCTCAGACGAGGCTTACGAGCATATTCTATTCGAGGGCAGCCATGTCAGTCCGGCCCAATACGATAAAGACGGCAGAGTGGTCAGTATTTTCAGCTTTTCAAAAAGTTATTCCATGACCGGCTGGCGCCTGGCCTATGTGGTCTCCAATGAACCCATTGCAATAGCCCTCGAAAAACAGCAGGAGCTATGCGTTTCATGTGCACCTTCGATATCCCAGAAGGCGGCTGAAGCGGCTTTAGATCTGGACCATCAGCATATCGATGTCATGGTGGAACAGTATCGCAGGCGTCGCGATCTGGCCATGAACATTCTTAAAAAGCACAACCTATTCACCTATGCTCCGCAAGGCGCATTCTATGTGTTGATCGATATATCCTCATCCGGCATGGATTCCGACACCTTCGCCGATCGGCTTTTGAGTGAACAGCGGGTAGCAGTGGCGCCTGGCGCAGCTTTCGGCGTCATTGCCGGCCGATATATTCGTGTCAGCCTGGCGGCTGAGGATAATGTGGTGGCAGAAGGCATTGATAGGATTTGTGCTTTTATCCATACAAATTCATAAAACACCTTCAAGGGGGTAAACAATGAAAGCAGTCATGTATAGAGAATTTGAAGGATTACCGGCAATCGAAAATGTGCCTGACCCAAGCCCACCGGAACACGGTGTTGTTCTTCGGGTAAAAGCCACCGGTCTATGTCGAAGTGACTGGCATGGATGGATGGGACATGACCCTGACATTACGTTGCCCCATGTGCCCGGCCACGAAATCGCCGGGATAATCGAAGAAGTTGGAAAAGATGTCAACAGGTGGGAAATTGGCGACAGAGTAACCCTTCCGTTTGTTTGTGGCTGTGGTGTTTGTCCCCAATGCCTGTCGGGCAACCATCAGGTTTGTGACAGCCAATTTCAGCCGGGATTTACCCATTGGGGTTCATTTGCTGAATTTGTGGCGATCCATTACGCCGACATCAATCTGGTGCACCTGCCGGATGAACTCGATTATGTCACCGCGGCCAGCCTGGGATGTCGATTCGTGACCTCGTTTCGGGCCGTCGCAGCGCAGGGCAAAGTTTCAGGCGGGCAATGGGTTGCGGTGCACGGCTGTGGAGGTGTAGGGTTATCTGCGATTATGATCGCCAGCGCGCTGGGGGCCAGGGTAGTGGCAGTTGATATTGATGATGAAAAACTCGAGTTAGCCCGATCAGTTGGTGCGGATGCGCTGGTCAACGCTTCGCAAATTAAAGACGTGGTTGAAAACATCGTAGAGATTACCCGGGGCGGCGTGCACGTATCAATCGATGCCCTCGGAAGTCCTGTTACCTGTTTTAACTCGATTGCCAATTTGAGAAAGCGTGGAAAGCATATTCAGGTCGGACTGATGGTCGCTGATTACAGCCATCCTTCCGTACCGATGGATAAAGTCATTGCCCATGAGCTTGAGATTCTGGGCAGCCATGGCATCCAGGCTTATGAGTATCCGGCCGTACTGGCCATGATCAAATCGAAAAAGCTATGCCCGGAAAAATTGATTGGAAGAACCATCAGTCTTGAAGAATCGATAGGAGAACTGGTCAATATGAACAAATTTGCCGGCACGGGTGTAGCGGTAATAAACGAGTTTTAAAAACGTGGAGGGCAGAAATATGCTATGCCCGAAGTGTCAGTTTGAGAATCCAGCGGACTCCAACTTCTGTCTCGAGTGTGGCCAAAAACTCGAACAAAAATGTCCCCAATGTGACAAAACGCTGCCGGTGGGAGCTAAATTCTGTAACGGGTGCGGTCATAGACTGACAGCAACGTCAACTCCATCCCCAAAAGAATTCTCATTTGACGAAAAGTTAAACAAAATTCAACGATATCTCCCCCAGGGGCTTACTGAAAAAATTTTGGCCCAAAGAGACAGAATCGAAGGTGAGCGCAAGCAGGTCACGGTGATGTTTTGCGACATGGAAGGATTTACTGCGCTGTCCGAAAAGCTGGGTATCGAAGAAGCGTATTCGATCATGGATCAAATCTACGAAATTCTCATCCATAAGGTTCATGATTATGAGGGCACGGTCAACGAAATGACCGGTGATGGAATTATGGCACTTTTTGGAGCACCGATTGCATTGGAGGACGCCAATCAACGGGCCATCCGCTCGGCGCTGGCGATTCATCGGGAAATGACAAAATTCAGCGATAAAAAGAAGCAGGATCGCGTAGACATACCGCCCATCAGGATGCGGATTGGAATCCATACAGGGCCTGTAGTCGTAGGCACCTTGGGCAACGATCTCAGAGTGGAGTTCAAAGCCGTGGGAGATACGGTGAACCTTGCTTCCAGGGTGGAAGGACTGGCCGAACCCGGAACAACCTATGTGACTGAAGATACCTTCAAATTCTCTGAAGGTTTTTTTCGATTTGAATCCCTCGGAGAGAAGGACATCAAGGGCAAAGAAAAGCCCATCAGGGTCTACCGGGTGATCGCCCCCAGCACCCGGAGGACACGATTTGATGTGAGTGCCGAGCGGGGACTGACCGCGTTCGTTGGAAGGGAGCGTGAGCTGGAGCTCATGTTCGATGGCTTTGAAAGGACCAAATTCGGCCGCGGCCAGGCCTTTTCCATCATGGGAGAGGCTGGCGTGGGAAAATCCAGGCTTCTATTTGAGTTCAGAAAAGCCGTGGCCAATGAGGACGTGACCTTTTTGGAGGGCAAATGTCTCTCTTACAGCCGTGGGGTAGCCTATCATCCGGTTATCGATATTCTGAAGTCAAACTTCGATATTCGTGAGGAGGATGGGGATTCTGAAATCAAGGCAAAGGTTTCACGAGGTTTGAAGGTGTTGAATGTCGATGAAGCCTCCCCGCTTCCCTATTTGCTGGAGCTTTTATCGGTTACGGACAGCGGTATCGACAAGATTCCCATAAACCCGGAGGCGCGAAAAGACCGCATCATTGAAGCGGTGCGGCGAATGGCCTTGAAAGGCTCGGAGACCAGACCGTTGATTATGGCCTTTGAAGACCTTCATTGGATAGATAAAAGCTCCGAGGATTTCATGAAGGATCTACTGGAAAATATTTCAGGTGCCCGGATCTTTTTGATATTCACCTACCGGCCTGAATTTGTGCCCACCTGGGGCGGAAAATCATTTCATAACCAGGTAACCTTGAACCGACTCTCAAACCGTGAGAGCCTGGCCATGGTGGCTTACCTTTTG
>JASFPE010000141.1:0-11056 GCA_050116155.1 Desulfobacterales bacterium | reverse complement strand
GGCTGAAACAGGAGAGAGAAAACCTTCCATCTCTCAAAATGCGGGTCGGCATCCACACGGGTCCGGTGGTCGTGGGCACAGTGGGCAACGATCTCAGAGTCGAGTTCAAAGCCGTGGGGGACACGGTGAATCTGGCCTCCAGGATGGAAGGGCTGGCAGAACCCGGTGCTACCTATGTGACGGAAGATACATTTAAACTCACTGAGGGATTCTTCCGGTTTGAGGCCCTGGGAGCAAAGGCGGTCAAGGGCAAGAAAGAGCCCGTCAAGGTATACAGAGTGATCGCTTCCTACTCCAGGAGGACCAGGTTCGATGTCAGTGCCGAGCGGGGTCTGACGCCGCTTGTCGGGAGAGAGCGCGAGTTGGAACTGCTGCTGGATGGCTTTGAGCGGGCAAAGACAGGTCGGGGTCAGGCATTTTCCGTCATGGCCGAGGCAGGGGTAGGCAAATCCAGGCTCTTATATGAGTTCAGAAAGGCAGTCAGCAGCGAGGATGCGATGTTTTTGGAGGGAAGGTGTCTGTCCTACAGCAGAGGCGTTGCATATCACCCGATCATTGATATCTTGAAATCAAACTTTGATATTCGGGATAGGGATGGTGATTTAGAGATCAGGGAAAAGGTCACCAGTGGCCTTAAGATATTGAAAGCCGATGAGGTTTCCACCCTCCCTTATCTGCTGGAGCTATTATCTGTCAAAGACAGCGGTATCGACAAAATCCCCCTAAGCCCGGAGGCGAAAAAAGATCGAATCATTGACGCAATAAACCACATCTCCCTTAAAGGCTCACAGATACGGCCGCTGATCCTGGCCTATGAGGATCTCCACTGGATAGATAAGAGTTCGGAGGATGTGCTGAAATATCTTCTCGAGAGCATACCGGGGGCAAGTGTCTTAATGATATTCACTTACCGGCCGGAATTTGTGCATACCTGGGGTGGAAAATCATATCACAGCCAGGTAAACTTGAACCGGCTCTCCAACCGGGAAAGCCTCGCCATGGTGACCCAGATTCTGGGCACAGAGGAGATAGACCGGGACCTTGAGGAACTGATCCTGGAGAAGACAGAAGGGATTCCTTTTTTCATTGAAGAGTTTATAAGGTCCCTAAAGGAACTGAAGATTATTGAGAGAAAGGACAACAAATATCACTTAGCCAAAGATTCCCGGGAGATGACCATTCCTTCAACGGTCCACGATGTCATCATGGCCAGGGTTGACACTCTTCCTGAAGGTGCCAAAGGTGGTCTGCAAACCGGGTCTGTGATCGAGAGAGAGTTCAGCTACGAGTTGATAAAGCGGGTAACCGGTCTGCCGGAACAGGAGTTGCTCTCTTATCTAGGTGTTTTAAAGGATTCAGAGCTCTTATATGAAAGGGGAGTATACCCCGAAGCGAACTATATTTTCAACAATGCCCTGACCCGTGAGGTGGTCTACGGTTCAATGTTGACCAAGAGACAGAAGCGGCTTCATGTGGAGATCGCCAACGCCATCGAAGATTTGTACAAAGAAAATATTGATGGCCAATATGGGGTATTGGCCGAGCATTATATTTCAGGTGAAAATTATGAAAAGGGAGCCGAGTATTCGAATTTAGCAGGCAAAAAAGCTCAGAGAGCAGCCTCATTTGAGGAGGCGATTGAATATGTTGAGAAAGAAATTTTTTGTCTCGAGAGATTGCCGACAACACAGACTACTCAAAGGAAAATAATCGATGCCAGGGCACGTCTTGGCGGTTACCATATTAGCTTGACCCATCATGTTGAAGCAAATGAAGCGGTTGCACCCATTGCTAATTTAGCCCTGGAGCTGAATTATCAAAAGCGGTTGCCAATGATTTATACTATGATGGGCACTTATAGTCACTGGGTTGAAGAGGATTATCCGGAGGCATTTCGATATTTAAGCGAAGCTTTAAAAATCTCGGAGATAATAAAGGACAAGGTGTCTTTATGGTATGCAAACTTTTTCTTGGGAATGAGTTTGTCTTTTCATTGTGAGTTTGAAAAAGGTCTTGAGCATCTAACCAAATCACTGAACTCGGCAAATAATCCAATACCGATCTCTATGGCAAAATGCGGTATGTCTACTTTTACCTATGTGTTTCACGGAAAGATTGATCTTGCCTATAAGACAAGCAAAGAGGCGTTGCAGATGGCACAAGAAAGTGGCGATATATATATCAAGGGAATCGCCTGTTCGAGCCATGGCATATCCTGTTACGGTAGGGGATTACTCGATGAAGCAGAACACACTCTCTTACAAGCACTCTCTTTTTGTGAAAAAGCGTCTCAGCTTGGCTGGTGGACCTGGGCAGCCGGTTTCCTGGGGCATGTATATTTTGATATGGGAGAATACGAAAAAGCGCAAGACCAATATGAACAAGGAATATCAGCCCTGGAGCGTACCAGAATATACCCATTTATGGCTAATATGTGGAAAGTATCCATGGCAAGGTCGAAGGCATTGAATGATGATCAGGATATCAAACTGAGTGAATTATTTCAGTATTATGAGAATATTAATGTCAGGGCCGTTAAGGGCTGGGCGGCAAGACATGTCGCAGAAGTCTTGTTGAATATAGATGACCGGCACATATCTGAGGCGGAAAATTGGGTTAATAAGGCTATCGAAGTGAACAAAGGAAATTTAACGATGTGGGCTTTAGGTGGTGACTACGCCTTTTATGCCGAGTTGTTAAAACGAAAAGGCGATCCGTCTAAAGCCAAGGAAAAGCTGAACCAGGCAATAGAGATCTTCAATGAATGCGGTGCAGATAGATGGGTGGAGAAGTATGAAAAGGAATCGGCAGCACTATGACCAGATTTGCACAAATTATAAATACCGGGCAAACCGGAGATATACCGTTTCATTCGGATATCGGATTGGATATTCTGATTGAAGAGATATACGGATGTATTTCAGAATCGAAAGTGGAGAACGAAAGACTGTCTTCTGATCGCGTAAAGCGACAAATCGATAGATGGGTTTTTAGCTTTGAAACAGATCCGCAAATTATTTCAGAAAAACAATCAATGGTCGCATATGCTCTCAAAAATCCTTCTTTTGTCGAGGCAATTGATAATCTTGGCGTATATCCAAATCAAGCAACAGAAAGGGATGACAAATTCACTCAATTTACTGGAATGATGAGAAGATTTGAGACCTTTGCCGAGAGTGTCTTTTCTTTAAAAGAGGTGCTCGATGCTGAAGAGCGCCCGGATAGTTTAGATGATTTATTTCATAGTTGTAAAGAAATGCAGGAGAGGATCAAGGCCGTACAATTGCACCTGAACCCGGAGTTTGAATTAAGAGTGGAGGTGGAAGGCAGATATGTTCGAGGGCTTTTTTTGGATATCGTTTCTCCGGAAGCACGCGAAAAATGCGATTTTTATTATGTTTTAGTCAACAAGCAAAACAATAGTGTCCAACGCGGACAACATAAATCCCATTTTGGACTGTTTACATATCGCAAAGATTATTTTTTAGAAGGATTGCAAAAGTGTATTAATCAGACACTCGAGCGAATCATAAAAATGAAGCCATTTTTTAAAAGGGTTTATATTGTAAATGGTGTCTTAAAGTATAATCAACTGGAAGAAAAGGCTGAAGGTCAATTACATCTCGTGAGGGAGAAAAGCAAAGAAGAAGAGGTTTTTCCTATAGCATTCAAGAGAGATTATGATGATACAGTCAGAGCGATTATTGAAATGTCCAGATTTTCGCACAATTATCAGGTTGTAAATCCATTTGAAGAAGTTATATCGGATTTCGAAGATACAATAGCAGAATTAAAAGCGCTTTCGGCAATTGCTCAATTTTTAAAGAATATGCAGGACAAAGGATTTCCATTAAGTTTTCCCGAAATTCTTCAGTTGAATTCTGAAATAGATTTGAATGTTAAGGCCATGTACCACCCATTGCTGGCCAATTTCTTAAAAATTGAAAGCGTTGTGCCTAACGATATCGAAACAACCGCAGACCAAAATGTCAGATTGATCACCGGAGCAAATAATAATGGCAAGACAACCTATATCACGGGTCTTGGATTAAATCAGGTTTTATATCAGGCGGGTATGCCCGTTGTTGCCAAAGCCGCAAAAATGAGACTGAAGGACAAAATTTTAACCCATTATGTGCGTCCCGGAGACATTAAGGCGAGCCAGTCACGATTTGCGCATGAATGCGACAGGGTCCTGAAACTGATTCAAGAAATCACGCGTGACAGTTTAGTTTTATGTGATGAATTATTTACTGGAACGGCACCCCAGGATGGAGAGATCGTATCAAACTTGGTTTTAAACACGCTCATTAAAACCGGAGCAACGCTTTTTTTCATTACACACTATCATGGACTTGGAGATGCATTTAGAGATTTTCCCAGTGTCGAGCAGTTATGCTGCAAATTAGACCATTCGAAAAATCCACCGGCCTATACCTATAAAATAAAACCTGGTATCTCTATAGATAGCGATGGGTTAACAGTCGCTTCAGAATATGGGGTAAATAAAAAAAACCTGGAAGTTTTGCTGGAACAGAAAGCCAGGCGAGGAGATTTTAAATTAAGATAAAAATCATGATCATACATTACATCCCCCTCTTGACAAAAAACAGTAGATCGATTAATCGACGTAAAACTTTGATGCTTATAGTGAAACTCAAAAATCAAAAAATAGGGTGCAAGGAGAAAGGATCATGAGAGAAATCAGGAGGAAGGACAAAGAAATTGGAACTGATGAAGCGATTAATTTGCTTGCCGAATGTGAATATGGGGTCTTATCGACAGTTGATCATGAGGGACAGCCTTATGGCGTACCCTTGAATTACGTATACAAAGACAATTGCATATATTTCCATTGTGCCCTGACCGGCCATAAAATCGATAATATTGATAACAACCCCAACGTATCGTTTTGCGCTGTAGGAGATACAAAGGTATTGCCATCTGAATTTGCTACCGAGTATGTGAGTGCAGTAGCCTTTGGCGTCGCATCTGAGGTGCAGGGAACTGAACGATATAAAGCCCTTGTATGGTTATTAGAAAAATATTCTTCTGAGTTTATCGAAGAAGGAAAAAAATATATTGAGAAACAAGATAAAGCTACAAAAGTTATAAAAATTGAAATCCAGCATATTAGTGGAAAAAGAGCACCGGCAAAATCATAAATGTCCGTGCTTTAGGAAAACCTTCAGCTTTTATGCCACATTTTGTTTACCGAGTTAATTTCGATTCCCAGTAACTCACCAATTCTACGTTTGGCCGCGATGCCCCTGTGCACTCCCGGGATTGCGGTGATCGTGCCGATTCCCAAATCCTCCCTGACATCTCGCATGACACACTCATCAACAAGGTCTAATGGTGCAACCTTCAGCTTTTCGGCTACATACTGTTTGGCTTCAGGTAATCTCATTTTCCGGGTCATTTGCATCCACATCACCAGATCTCCGGCGGTACGGATGCCACCCATTCCTGCAGCCACCCCGTGTGTAATGGGCATGCCAAAGGGGTCACCCACACCCACCTACAACCCGTCTATCTTGGCGATCTGCGCCATGGCCTTGGCCATGCGGGAGACACAATCGATGGGTGGTGTTGGATGCATTGGCACAGAACATACACCCATCCCGGCGTTAACATGGATGGGAATGTCAGATACTGCGACTGTCTCTTTCACAAAGGTAACGGCTCTGGCTAAATTCCAGGGAAAAGATTTACTGCTTTTTGTATTTATTACGGGACCGAATATATCAACCCCGGCCGTTTCCGCCACTTTGACCTGCTGATGCGGGTACATCCCGGCCAACCGTTGTCCGTCAAAGGTCATCTCCGTGTGCACGCCAAGGATAAACTCACCCGACATCCCCATCTCTATTGCCATGTGCGGCGCTGCCTGCTTTAATTTCGATACAATGTTTAGATTGCTGTAAAATTCCGCGTCCCCCCCCGAGGCAGAAGTGTCGAGATTGAAAGCGTCGCAGCCGATGGAATACATTTTTTTGCCGATATACACCACATCTTCCGTTAGTCGTTCAGCCGCTTTTTCTGAAGCCTCCTGCGCTTCACGGATTTTACCCTGGGGTAAAAGGTCAGCGGGATTTTTGTAGGGACCGCTGGGACGAAAATACCATAAAACGGAAGGCGCAAGTGTATAAAACATCGGAATAGTCGCCAGCAAGGACACGGTCTCATGGGCTTGCATATCAATTTCAATCTTTTCTTTTACTCGTTGTATATTGCCGCCACTACCATACGGCACCTGGAATACCGCACTGTCCTGGGCGTATGATCGCTCGTGCACCAGAATCGATTGCAAGCGCGTTACCGGTATGCCCACACCACCGGCAGCACCTTCATCACCATAGTGTCGGACACAGCTAAGGTCATCGGTGAGAACAATTTCTTCGCCGGGCTCAACCGTGACCACCCGATTTTTGTCGGCAATAATCTCAAAAAGCCGTTCCAGCTCGGATGAAGTCAGCTCCGGCACTTTGCCCCTATCGGCCGCGTCCTTCGTCCCGGCCAAAAGGTCTTCTTTGACTTGAGACGGGGGCATCGTAATTCGATGCCCATCCCCCATCCGGGTTAAGATGTCTTCCATTTTTACCTCCTCTCAATTTTTTGAAACCATCTCGTTTGACACAGGATCATGTTTCCAATATAAATTCAAGAAAACCATATATCACCTTAAATACAAAATAAAGTGGGATTATGTTCGCACCGAAGCAGGAACAGATTTCCCCGGAAACCTAAAGGATAGCCCATGGCAACCGATTTAAAAAAAGCGCCCGAAAAATTAAAATTCACCAAAGAGTTCACCAGACAGGAACCGATTCCAGAGGCCGGCATCAAGCTGGCTCTGAAAGTGATGAAATCCGGACGGCTGCATCGCTACAACACGGCAGCCGGGGAAGTGTCGGAGGTATCACTTTTAGAAAAGGAATATGCCGATTATGTGGGGGCGCGATACTGCCTGGGGCTCTCCTCGTGCGGAAGTTCCATATACGTGGCCTTAAAGAGTGTAGGCGTGGTTCCGGGAGACAAAGTGCTTTGCAATGCCTTTACCCTGGCACCTGTACCCGGTGCCGTTGAAAATGCCGGCGCAGTTCCCGTGTTCGTGGAGATCACCGAAGATTACCTGACGGATCTGGAAGATTTGGAAAGCAAGGCCAAGCAGTCCAATGCCAGATACTTTCTCCTGTCTCACATGCGGGGCCATATCGTTGACATGGATCGCGTGAGTGAGATTTGCAGCCGCCTAGACATTTTACTGATCGAGGACTGCGCGCATACCGTAGGCGGTCGCTGGGGTGACAAATTTACGGGTACCTTCGGTACAGTGGGCTGTTACTCCAGCCAGACCTATAAACATATGAATTCCGGTGAAGGAGGTTTGCTGGTAACCGATGAAGAAGATGTGATCGCAAAGGCGATTCTGTTCTCCGGTGCATACATGCTCTACGATCGCCATATTTCAAGGCCTTCCCTGGAAGTCTTCGAGCGCCATAAAAAGCAGATCCCCAATTTCAGCCTGCGCATGTCAAATCTGGTGGCTGCCCTGATTCGGCCGCAGCTGGCCGATCTCGACCGGCAGTGCCGGCGCTGGAACCAGCGATACGATTTACTGGAAGCGGAACTGACCGGGGTTGCCCATATTCGCATCCCGAAGCGGCCGGCCAAGGAGGGATATGTAGGGTCTTCGCTCCAGTTTACCCTCACCGATGTTGATCTGTCGGCCGTTGAAGCCTTTATAAAAACCTGTGGCGACAGAGGAGTTGAGATCAAGTGGTTCGGTGCCAAAGAACCGGCCGGATTTACCAGTTCATGGGAAAGCTGGCAGTACATCAAAAACCAACCGACGTTGCCGCGTACACGCAAAACCCTTGATTTTCTGTGTGATTTCAGAATTCCGCTGACCTTTACACTGGAAGATTGTAAAACCATTGCGGCGGTTATCAGACAGGTGGTAAAGGAGGTTCTAAGTTAGAGGTTTAATTCCAATTCGAATGATGGAATGCTTAAAAAGCAGAATATTTCTAAATTTAAATAACAAATCCCAAATCACAAATATCAAATAAATCCCAATGACCAAAATTCAAAATTCGAAACGTTTGCGTCGTTGAATATTGGAATTTGAGATTTATTTGTAATTTGGTGCTTGTAATTTGGGATTTTATTATGTTGCAGAAATTTCGAGACGTTTAATTAACTTTTAGAATTTGAAATCCTCAGATTCCTTTCTTTTCTTCTCAAGAGCATCCAGAATTTTTTCGGGCGTTATGGGAAGCTCCATGAAGTCCACGCCGATGGCGTCGTAGATGGCATTTACAAGCGCCGGGGCAGGGGACAGTTGCGTTCCTTCCCCGGCTTCTTTGGCACCGAAGGGGCCGATGGGATCATCGGTTTCTACTTCGATGACCTCGATTTCCGGCATCTCCAGAAAGGTCGGGAAGCCATAGTCGAGAAAAGAGGGATTCATCACCTGTCCCTTTTCAACGATCACATCTTCATACAGCGCCTGGCCCATGCCTCCGACAACCGAGCCTTCCAGCTGTCCCTCCACCAGCATTGGATTGATGGGCCTGCCACAGTCATGGGCGGTCACCATCTTCAAAAGCTTGACTTTACCGGTGTGAAGATCAACCTCGACCTCGGCAGCCTGGGTCATGAACGAATAACTGGGGGCAAAATTTCCATCTTCTTTGAACAGGGTGGTGGGTTCGCTGGCAGGTGCCATCCAGGAGCCGCGGCCCACAATGGGCATGGGAAGATCCGCATATTGATAGGTTTTCAGGGCTTGCATCAGGGTCATGCCTTTATCCGGAGAGCCTTTGACAAAAATCTTGCGGTCTTTGGCCACAAGATCGGCTGCATTGGCTTCCAGTTTATCGGCAATGAAATTAAACAGCTTTTGCTTAACGGAGATGGCTGCCAGCCGGGCAGCATTTCCGGCCCTGACGGTAACCCCGCTGCCGAAAGTTCCGGGATCCAGGGGGGTTATACCGGTGTCGGCTGCCGTGATGCGAATGTCCTCCAGGGGCACACCGAGTTCTTCGGCCACGATCTGACTGATCACGGTTTCGGCACCCTGTCCGATATCGGCGGCTCCCGAAAGCACGTTGACGGCCCCGTCCCGGCCCACTTGAACCACCGCTCCGGAGCTGATGTGACTCATATTGCTGACGCCGCTGGGAAAAGATGCCCCGGCCAATCCCACGCCCCGGCCCAGGGGCAGCTTACCGCGTTTTTCACCCCATCCTATGGCATCGGCGGCTTTCTTGACCGAATCGGAAAAGCCACACGTGTTGATCACAAAGCCGGCAGGATGGGGTTCGCCTGCGTGAACACTATTCTTGATCCGGATTTCGGCTGGATCGACACCAATCTGATCTGCGATCATATCCAGCTGCCGTTCGACTGCGAAACGTGCCTGGGGAATACCGTGTCCCCGCATGGCGCCGCCCACCGGTTTGTTGGTATAGATATGGTATCCCTCATAGATCAGATTGGGTACCCGATAGGGAATCATGAGGAAGAAACACGATAGGGCGATCATGGTCGGAGCGGTGCTGTTGTAAGCGCCACCATCCGCATGGGCTTTAAATTTTTGGGCCAGGATGGTTCCGTCCTTCTTTACACCGGTCTTGACCGTGATATACATAGGGTGTCTCTGTCGGGTGGAGATAAAAACCTCTTCTCTTTCGTAAACAAATTTCACCGGTTTGCCCAGCCGGATCGCAAACCAGGCAGCGCAGAAATCCTTGGCAAATAAATCTATTTTTTGCCCGAATCCGCCGCCAACCTTGGGTTTGATGACCCGCACCTTACTTTCCGGAATTTGAAGAGTATTGGATAAATTTCTTCTCAGAAAAAACGGGATCTGGGTCGACGACCAGATGGTGAGTTCACCGTTTAAGGGGTCGAATTGCGCCAGGGCCGCATGGGGTTCCAGGGGTGCATGATTGACCGGCTGGGAGTAAAACCTGTCTTCAAAAACGGCGTCGCACTCGACAAAGGCTTTTTCGACATCACCGAATTCTTTTTTAATGGCAAATGAAATGTTGTTTTTGATGCCCGCATGAACCTCCGGGGCGTCTTCTTTTTTGGCTTCCAGGGGATCGAATACCGCCGGAAGCTCCTCATATTCTACCTGGATCAACTCCAGTGCCTCTTCGGCAATCTCCGGGTCAATGGCGCAGACGGCAGCCACATCATCACCAATGTAGCGGACCTTGTCTTTGGCCAGGGCATATTCATCTCTGGCTTTGGGTACGATTCCGTATTGTCGATCGGGGATTTCCTGACCTGTTACCACCCCCTTGACACCTGACAATTTTTCGGCTTTGGAGGTGTCAATCCTAACAATTTTGGCATGCGCAAGCGGGCTTCTGAGAATCTTGCCGTAAAGCATTCCTGGAAGAACGAGGTCATCTGTAAATAAAGCAGCCCCCGTGACTTTCTGGGCGGCATCCATCATGGGCAGGCGCGCGCCGACAACGTTAAATTCTTTTTGCATGCAAACCTCCTTAACGGTCTGCCCCGGAGTCAGCAACACTCATGACAGCTTCAACGATTTTTTTGTATCCGGTGCACCGGCAGAGATTGCCGGCCATTTTTTGCTTAATCGCATCTTCACTGGGATCTTCTTCTTCATCCAGAATGGCTTTGGCGGTTAAAATCATCCCCGGTGTGCAGAAACCGCACTGCAGGCCGCCGGTTTCAACAAAGGCACTTTGCAATGGATGCAGTTCACCGCCTTCGGCCAATCCTTCGATGGTCAAAATTTCTTTTCCGCTGGCTTCGACGGCAAGCATCACACAGGACAAATAGGCCTCTCCGTTGATCAGCACCGTGCAGGCGCCGCAGGCGCCCAGATCACATCCGCGCTTGGTGCCCATCAATCCCAGTTTATCCCTCAAGACCTCCAGCAGCGTATGGTTGGGGGAGACAAGTACTTCATGGGTGTCGCCATTGATGTTCAGTTCAATCACGCGTTTCATTGGTTGGACCTCCTCGTGGATTGGCTCACGACTTCTTTAAGCAAAAGCCCCATTAGCCT
>JASFPE010000140.1:0-11068 GCA_050116155.1 Desulfobacterales bacterium | reverse complement strand
ATGCAGTGGGCCAGGATAGATTTGGGCAAATTCAATACACCGGCATCGCGGTAGCGCTCCAATACGCGCTGGTTGTGATCTTTGAGGCAGGCTTCCTGATCTGCCTGATCTTCAGCGACATGAACGTGAATACCGGTATGGTACTTTTGCGCCAATTCCACCGCTCTGTTTAGTAAATCATCTCCGACAGTAAATGACGCATGCAGGCCCACATGCCCCTGATTGCCGGCTTTTAGGTAATTTTCCGTTTCTTGCAGGCCTTTCTCTTTGGGCCCCTGGCCGTCCCGATCGGAAATCTCGTAGCAGAGCAAATGAGAAATGCCGATGCGATCGAATGCGCCGGCAATGGTACCCAGCGAACCTTCGATCGCAAAGGGTGAGGCATGGTGATCGATCACAAAGGTGACGCCGTTTTTGACGCAATAAAGGGCCGAAACCAGAGCGCTGGCTTCGATCATTTCCATATCCAGGTTCTTGTCCACGTTCCACCAGATATATTCGAGAATTTCCGGAAAATTTTTGGGGGCTCTGGCCGGTGCCGGCATTCCCCGCGCCAGCGCCGAATAGATATGGTGGTGTCCACAACCAAAAGATTTGGTTACCAGCCGATGGTCGCAATTGAAGACGCTGTCATCAGCGCCCAACTCGTTTTCCGGCGGCAGTGTATCTAAAAACTGAATATTTCCATCAGCACCCGGAAAGACCGCCAGGTGAGTAGAATAGAACTCCAGCGTTTGCCAGTCGATGTAAGTGGTATCTTTTAAATACAACGTCATAATAATCTGCCTTTCACTTTAGGCATTTTAGGCATTTTTAATTTTAGGCACTTTTCTCATTGGCAATTCGTACCTCCTGATTCCATCATATTGATAAAGCGCATTGGCGACCGCCCCGGCGGTGGGAATGTTTCCGATCTCCCCTACCCCCTTGGCACCGTATGGTCCTAAAGGATCTTTGACCTCCACCGGTTTGACAATAATCTGCGGCAAATTTTTGATTTTGGGAATGCCCAGCTTTGCGAAACGGCTGGTTTTGAGACGGCCGTTTTCCATGGGAAGTTCCTCGCTGAGTGCATAACCGAGCCCCATCACCACCGCTCCTTCGATTTGACCTTCGAATAAGGTGGGATTTATGATTCGACCCCCGTCGTGGGCAGCCACCACAGTATCCACCTGCCCATCGTCGTTGAGCACCACCAGATGGGTGGCATAGCCATAAGCGTAGTGGGTTAGAACTTCCCCCGGTTCTCCGAGTTTAGTGGTCCAATCGCACATCCATTTGGCCGAGTATACCTTGCCAACCAGTTCCTGTAATGACCTGGTTTTGAGATCTTGCTTAAGGTCCCGGGCGGCTTCAATGATAGCGTTGCCCAGCTGAAAGGTGGCGCGGCTGGCTGTTGTCATACCGGCCCGGGCCTTTGATTCTGTGCTGACTTTGACTTCGATGGTATCGGGATCTTCGATGCCGGCTTCCTCACACAGGATTTGCTGGGCCACGGTATCTACGCCCTGGCCCATCTCGGTCCAACCGTGCTGCAAAACGATGTGATCTGCGGATCTGATTTCAATTTTCACATCGCATTCTTCGATCACGCCGTTGCCGATACCGCAATTTTTGAGTCCACAGGCCAACCCGGCGTACTTGGCCCGGTAAAACTCTTCTTTGACCGCCAGCAGGGTAGCCTTCAGACCCACACCGTCGCCAAGAACCTGTCCGGTAGCCGTCTGGCTTCCGGTGTCCAGAGCATTGTCATAGCGAAACTGCCACGGATCAAATCTGCCCCGGGCACAAAGCTCCTCGACACAGCTTTCCATGGCAAAGGTGACCTGGTTGACTCCGAAGCCCCGCATGGCGCCGCAGGGGATGTTGTTGGTATACACGGCTTTGGCCTCGATATTCACGTTCGGAACAAAATAAGCGCCGGAAGCATGGCCGGCAGCCCGTTCGAGGACTTCGCCCCCTAAAGACGCATATGCACCGGTATCACCAATAATACGGGCATAAAGCCCGGTGAGTTTGCCGTTCTCATCACAGCCCAATTTATATTGCATGTGAAAGGGATGGCGTTTGGGATGCATCCGGATAGATTCTTCGCGGCTCAACCGAACTTTGATCGGGGCTTTCAAATTATAACAGAATACCGCCGCATGGCCCTGTACGGTCAAATCTTCTTTGCCGCCGAAGCCCCCGCCGGTAGGTGCCAGGTTGGCGTTGATTTTGTCACTGTGAATACCGAGGAGTCGGGCGATCTGACGCTGGTCCTCATAGACTCCCTGGGTTTGGACATAGAGTTCGACACCGTCGGATTTCCACGGCAGGGCAATGGCGCCCTCGGTTTCCAAAAACCCGTGCTCGACCCGCTGGGTCTGGTAGGTGCCTTCCACCACATGGGCCGATGATTTTAGTACCGTATCAATATCGTGGCCCCGTTCAATTCTTGAATCGCTGAGTAAATTTTCAAATTGATCGTGAACCTTAATCGGGCTTTGCTCGGCGGCAAGCATGTCTGTCAGCGGTTCTAGCTCTTCGTATTCCACGGAAATCAATGATACGGCCTCACGGGCAATCGCTTCGGTTTTGGCCACAACCCCGGCCAGCACATCTCCGATATAGCGGGTGATCTCCCCTTCTGCAATCATCACCGGCCAGTCCTGGTGGATGACACCGACAAAGCGTTCCCCGGGAATGTCTCCGGCCGTGAAAATCCGCACGACGCCATCCAATTTTTCAGCAGCCGAACAGTCGATTCCAAGCACCCTGGCCCTGGGATGATCGCTGAACTTCAGGGCAGCGTGCAACATGTTTTCGATCCGCATATCATCTATAAATGCACTGTTTCCGATGGCCTTGGCGTAGGCATCGTATTTGGGCTGCCGCGAGCCTACCCTGCCGGGGTGTGCAAGGGTAATTTCCTGCTTTTGACGGATGTGCCTGGCTGCCAGCTCAATGGCATCGATGATTTTTACATAGCCGGTGCAACGGCAAAGATTGATCCGCAGGGCCTGAATGATATCAGCCCGGCTCGGATCGGGATTGGTCTCCAGTAGTATTTTGGCACGCGATAAAAATCCCGGCGTACAAAAACCACACTGCACCGCGCCTTTTTCCACAAACGCCCTGCCAAGGGTGCGACGCAAATTCTCCGGAAACCCTTCGATGGTGACAATGTGCGATCCATCAACTTTTTTCATCGGGGTGACGCAAGATAACGCCGGCTTACCATTTACCTCCAGCAGGCAAGCGCCGCAGGCCGCCTGGCCGCTACAGCCGTCTTTGACAGATATGATACCTTCATTCTCCCGCAAATGAGTTAACAGGGATAACTTGGGATCACCGTCATAGGTTTTCTTTTCGCCGTTTAACGTAAACTTTATCATGGTTCCTCAGAATTAGTTTTTGTGCATTATGTGGAAAAGTATTTTTCGAATTTATTCTATCAATTCTCAAAGAATTGAATATTTTCTATTGAAGAATCCGCAAAGAGTCAAAAAATCAATTTATTGTCATTCCGGCAAAAGCCGGAATCCAGTCGCTTCAATAGCCTCTGGACTCCGGCTTTCGCCGGGGTGACGGATATGGGACTTTTTCGAATTCTTCAATATTCAATTTCCATTAACGGCAAATCCGCGTACCGGCTTGCCCGTCAAGGGCTTTTTTCAACAAATGCGGACTTGTGATGATGGCGGTGGAACCACCCCGCTCAATGAAATCAAGGGCTGCCCGGATTTTCGGCAACATACTGCCGGCGGCAAAATGGCCCTGGGCGACAAAACCTTTGGCTTCTTCGACGCTAATCGTGGAAAGCGCCGTTTGATCGGCACGGCTATAATTTAGATAAACATTGTCTACCGCTGTCGATATCAACATTATGTCGGCGTTTAATTGTGAAGCCAGCAGGCTGGTGGCAAAATCTTTATCAATTACCGCATCGCGGCCTTCTAAGTTACCATCGGCTGCGCGCGTCACCGGAATACCTCCGCCGCCAACCGCAACGACACAAAAACCTTGATTGATCAACGCTTCGATGGCTTTCAGCTCAACGATGCGCACCGGCATCGGAGAAGGTACCGCACGTCGATATCCCCTGCCGGCATCATGAATAAGGGTCCAATCGGGATTATCTTTCTGTATATTTCGTGCTTGTTGCGGGTTGTAGAACGAACCAATGGGCTTGGCCGGGTTAGCGAATGAAGGATCATCTTGCTTTACTTCGATCCGTGTCACGACCGTAACGGCTTTTTTGGAAAGTCGGCGTCTTTCAAATTCATTTTCCAGGGCCTGTTGAATCTGGTAACCGAGAGCACCCTGGGTATCGGCAACACAGCTGACCAATGGAACAAAATGCATGCCCTCGTGTTCATAAGCGATTTCCGATCGTCGCAGAATGAATCCGACCTGAGGTCCGTTTCCGTGGGTGATAACAACCTCAACATCGTCTTCGATAATGTCCACGATATAGCGCACTGACTCACAGATAGCTTCGTATTGATCCTCAACGCTTTGGCGCTGACGGTCTTTGATTAGAGAGTTACCTCCGATGGCTATCGCGATCAGTTTTCTCATCGGTTTAACACCTATCTTTTTTAGGTGTCAGGTGTCAGGTTTCAGGTTTCAGAAACGCAAGAGCTGACACCTGAACACTGACACCTGAAACCAAAATGACCTACCTGAAATCTACTTATTCCTGAAATCTCGCTTAAAGTGATTAGGAATAATTGCTTACATACATTGACGGTATAACCGCATACATCGCAGCCGCCTTTACAAGTTCATGCTTCCAGGTTCTCTCGTTAGGAGCGTGGGCCTGGTCCTCGTGGCCCGGACCGAAGCCGATACAGGGAATTCCGAGCATGCCGGTGATGGCCACGCCGTTGGTGGAAAATGTCCACTTGTCTACGATCGGATCTTCCTCAAAAAGGCCTTTATGGCTCGCAACCAGTGTCTGACAGGCCGGATGATCTTGCGGGATCATCCAGGCCGGAAAATAGGATTCCGTAGGATATACCAAGCCGGTATAAGACGGCTCTTTATAATCGTACATGGACACCTGCGCATCGGCTCTTTTCACCGCCGGTAGATTCAGAATTTGTTGAACGGCAAATTCACCGGTTTCACCGGCAGTCAGCCGCCGGTCGATAGAAATGGAACAGCCGTCTGCCACCGCACAACGGGAAGGCGAGCTGAAAAAAATTTCGGAAACCGTGAGAGACCCCTTTCCGAGAAATTTGTCGTCTTTCAGATTGGCATGCAGCACCTGGAGCTCATTGAGAATGGGAGCCATTTTAAAAATTGCGTTATCCCCCCGTTCGGGTGCCGACCCATGGCAGCTGACGCCGCCGGTGGACACCTTGATTTCCATTCGACCGCGCTGGCCCCGGTAAATCCGGCACGAGGTAGGTTCCGTGGACACGACAAATTCAGGTCGAATGTTGCTTTCCTTAATAATATACTGCCAGCAAAGTCCGTCACAATCTTCTTCCTGAACCGTTCCGGTAACCAGCAAGGTGTAATCGTCTTCAAAACCTAAGTCTTTGATGATTTTACCGGCATAAACCATGGCGGCCATGCCGCCTTCCTGATCGCTGGCACCCCGGCCGACGATGATTTCTTCGTCTTCGTAGCCTTCGTAGGGATCGTATTCCCATTGGCTCCGGTCTCCAACGCCGACGGTATCGATATGCGCGTCCATGGCAATCAAATGTTTGCCGGATCCTATGTAACCTAAAATATTGCCCATGGGATCAATATCGACCCGGTCGAATCCCACGGTTTCCATCTCCTGCTTGATGCGCTGAATCACATCTGCTTCCTGGCGGCTCTCGCTGGGAATCGCAATCATGTCCCGTAAAAATTTAGAGATTTCCGGTTTATACGCCTCTGCCTTTTCAAGAACGCCTTTAAAATCAACTTTCATTTAAGATACCTTCGTCGTTTAGGTTTCAGGTGTCGGGTGTCAGGTGTCAGGGCCTTACGAATTCGGAATTCAGAATGCGGAATGAAAGTCACATTAATTTAGGAATTGCGAATTTAGGAATTCAGGAATTAATAGCATATATTAGTTTCTCTATCTTAAATTCTCTAATTCCTGAATCCCTGAATCCCTTAATTCCTAAATCCTTTGTCCTTTGTCCTTTGAGTGCTGGCACCTGACACCTGACACCCGACACCTAAATTATTTATAACTAATCTACTCCTTTACTCCTTAGGATCTACAAATTTTTTAGCAACCCCGTTTTGAGGTTGAATTCCTCGATCAGGGCGTCGATCTCATCCACACAGGCCGGGATGCTTTCCCAGTAATTGTCGTTGTACCACTGTTCCTGGATTTCTTCATAGGTTTTGCCCTGTTGCTCCACCCAGGTATAGTATTTGAGATTGTGAATACGCTTGCGGCCGTAATAGGTCAGTTCTTCCATGTTGTCGATGGCCAACCCTCGAAGATGCTGGGCATACACGGCGGCGGCATCTGTCTCGGTGAATTCACCGCGTTCTGCATTAAGTTCGCGCAACCGGCTGTCGTACATTTCCATGGAATCGGTCAGCACGGTCATGACAATATCATGGTCCCCCAGTTCATAGTATTTGGCAAATTTGATCGCGGTTACAAGATTGCTGACACTGGAAATTCCCAACAGGTCCAGCATATCCAGTAATGCTTCCGGAACCCCCCGGGAAGCCAGATAGGCTTTACCGGCCGGTTCGTTAAACAGACGAATCAGACTCATGGGGGTTTCGTCGTCAACGGCCACCACCATATCGGTGTTTTTAATGTTGTGAATCCAGGGCACATGCTTGTCGCCGATACCTTCGATGCGGTGCTCGCCGAATCCGTTGCGCAAAAGGGTCGGGCACTGCAAGGCCTCGCTGGCAACAAGTTTGATCAACGGAAATTGTTTCTTGAGAAAATCGCCACAGGCGAGGGTGCCGCCGGAACCGGTGGCCGAGCATATTCCCCGGAATTTATCCCTGGGTCCCATGATGCGCTCCAGCACCTCCAGCATGGCCGGACCGGTAACCTCATGATGCCAGAGATAGTTTCCAAATTCGTCAAACTGGTTGAAAATCGACAATTGCTCTCCTGAATTGCGCAGCTCCCAGCATTTGTCGAAAATCTCCTTTACATTGCTTTCGCTGCCCGGAGTTTTGACGATTTCTCCGGCGACAGAGGAAAGCCATTCAAATCTTTCGCGGCTCATGCCTTCAGGCAAAATGGCAATGGATTCGCAGCCCAGCAGCATGGAATCGTAGGCACCGCCGCGGCAATAGTTTCCGGTGGACGGCCAGACCGCTTTTTGGACGGTGGGGTCAAACTGTCCGGTTACCAATCGGGGAACCAGGCATCCGAACGCAGCACCGACTTTGTGAGCACCGGTGGGAAACCATTTGCCGACAGGGGCAATGATGCGTGCCTCCACCCCAGTCAATGAACTCGGAAATTCAATGAAGTTCACGCCGCCGAATCCGCCACCGGAGGGCACCGGTTCATTATGCCAGGTAATTCGAAATAGGTTCAGCGGGTCAATGTCCCAAAGTCCGACATTCTCTAATCGCTCTAAGATCGTATCCGAAATCAGGCCGGGATCTTTCTGCTGTTTAAAGGTGGGAATAATGATGTTTTTTTCGCGGGCACGTTGTACCGCGTTTTCGAGGCCTTCGGGAACAATGGTTAAATCTATCACAGCTCAATTCTCCTTTAGTTCAAGGTGTCAGGTATAATCGGGTTTCAGGGAATAAGGCTGGGGGCTTGGGGCGTGGAGCATGGTGTTTAAGGCCTAATCCAGCGCCTGAATCTTTAATCCTTTACCCCATGCCCTCTGCCCCATGCCCAATGCTTTTTAACCTGACACCTGAACACTGAAACCTTGGTTGTAATCCGGCCGCCAGAAGCCAGTAACAAGCAGCCAGTGACCAGTTACCAGTCGGCTACTACTTGCTTGAGTGCCTTTAAATCCGGTGCAACCACAAACGGCGTTGTTTTTGCCAGATCTACCGCCTGCATGGCGCCGGCGACATCTTTCAAACCATTGCCGGTGTTCAACACCACAATGGTTTCATCTCTGGCAACCAACTGCAGGTTAACCGCCTCAACCAGGCCGGCATATGCAGCTGCTCCGGCGGGTTCGGCAAACACACCGGCACCCCGTGCCAAAGCGGGAATTGCCGCCAATATGTCGTTATCTGAGACGGAAATAAATGCGCCACCGGTCTCCTTGACGGCGGCCAGCGCTTTAATACGGTCCCGGGGCAAACCGGCACTGATGCTGTCGGCCACCGTCTGGGCATTGATGGGGGCCTTGGACAGAATTTCTTCACCGTCTTTCCATGCATCGTACATATAGCTGCTTCCCGAGGCCTGGACACCCATCAGCCTGGGCATCTTGTCAATCCATCCCAGGGCGAACATATCCTTCAAACCCTTGTGCAGTCCGCCGATAATACAGCCGTCCCCCACGCTGACAAAAATGCGGTCCGGCGCGTTCCAGTCAAGCTGCTCGCAGATCTCATAGGCGGCGGTCTTCTTCCCCTCGGTCATATACGGATTATAGGCCGTGTTGCGATTATACCAGCCATAGGTCTTGGAAGCTTTGAGGCATAGGTCAAAGGCATCATCATAGGTTCCCTTTACCAGCAGGACACGGGATCCGAAAACCAGCATCTGCGCAATTTTGGCCTGCGGCGCGCTCTGCGGGACAAAAATAACGTTCGGCTGCTGTATGCTGGCGCACAAACCACCCAGGGCGGCGGCGGCGTTACCGGTACTTGCGGTGGTGATAATGGCTGCATTTTTTTCTCTGGCTTTAACCACGGCAAGCGCGCTGGCCCGGTCTTTTAACGATGCCGTCGGCTGCCGACCTTCATCTTTGACCCAAACATGTTTGAGACCTAATTCCGTGGCCAGCCGAGGCGTATAATACAACGGCGTCCAACCCACGGAAAGACTTGGGACTTCTGTTTCGGGAAGAACCGGCAGCAGAGATTTGTAACGCCAGATGGTAAAGTCATTGGAGCGGGAAAGGCTTTGTGGGCTGACATGGCGCCCGATGACATCATAATCGTACTGGACATCGAGAATTCCTTCATCGCCATGACCCGGACAGACATAGTCCACTTCGTCGACACCATATTGCTTGCCGCAAATAAGACATTTTAAACTGAGTATGTTTTCCAATTAACTAATTCTCCAGATCGAAAAAATTTTGTCGATATCGCATCAATAAGCGCCTAATCTGGATAAAAAAAAACCGAAAAGATGTCAATGTCTTTTAAAAATACATCAAAAATTTTAATATTAATTCAAATTAATTGTAAAAAAGGTGATTCTTGCACTAATCAATCCTATGTGATACGTCACCTGAAACCATTCAGTATATACTTCCCACCCTGAGCATTCCAGAAAGGAGGAAAAATGGCAAAAATAAATTTAATTCCGGATTCACTGGGAACTCCGATTGCACCCTTTGTTCCCGGAACCAAACGAGGTTCTTTCGTCTTCACTTCAGGTCAGGTAGCTTTAGACAAAGAAGGTAATTTGGTTGGACAAGGAGATGTCGGCGCCCAGACAAAACAGGTACTTCAGAATGTCAGTGCCGTGTTGGAAGAAGGCGGCGCGACGTTGCAAGATGTCATGAAAACAACTGTATTTTTAGCAGATATCAAAGATTTTTCTGCCATGAATGAAGTCTATGCGGATTTTTTCGGCGATGCAAAACCCGCCCGCAGCACGGTTCAGGCTACCCTGGCGCGACCCGAGTTCCTGGTCGAAATCGAGGCGACCGCCATTATTGTTGACTGATAAAAAGCTTAATTTTATTTTGGATATTTTCTGCAAACAGGAATGACTCTAAAAATGAAAAAATTGATGCATTATCAGCGTCTCTTTTACGTATTTGTTGCGCTATTTTTATATGCCTGCTCCAGCGGTTACAATAAATATGCAGATGAATATTATGAGCAAGGATTAATTTTGTTCGAAAAAATGGAATACGACAGATCTATTGAAAATTTTACAAAAGTTCTTGAAATAGCTCCCTATGGAGAAGAAAATTATAAAGTATATTTTAACCGGGGGCAGGCATATTTAAAAAACCGACAATATGACAAGGCCATTTATGATTTAACGAAGGCTTTCGAAATGACTCCCAGAGGGGAGAAAGAAATGCAATTTCAAATTTATAGCTCCCGGGGAGATGCCCGGTTGAATAACGGGGAATATGCTAACGCGGTTGAAGATTATTCCAGGGCTATAGCATTGCTGCCCAAACATAAAGAAATCAAATACGTATACAACAACCGCGGGTGGGCCTGGGAACGCAGAGCAGAATATGATAAAACGATCGAAGATAATACCAAAGCATTATTGATCGATCCTAAGTTTGATCGGTCCTATTACGCCAGAGGTTACGCCTGGTATAAAAAAGGTGACCTTCAGCGCGCCTTAAGTGACGCTAGGGAAGCGCTTAAACTGAACCCAGAAATCAAGATTTACGATGATCTGGTTTATGAAATAAAGACTTCCCTGAAAAATCAATGAATGCCTGTCAATATAGCTTTCTGTTTGATTCTGCCTGTATTAAATCTTTAAATTGGCTGTGATATCGTCAAAGTATAGCAACTTGACGTCAGGCTGAAATACTTTGCAGAATTATGAAATTCGGCTTTCCGGATTGGACACAACATGTCGTTTCTTGCTATCACGTCACTTCAGCCCCGCCTTGCGCCAAGCTTCGCCATATTGATTCAAAATTGATTTGTCTTTTTGTGGGGCCATCTTCATATATCGTTCCACAGAAAATTTAGGATTTACCCTCAGGAGGTCTTTGGCCGCCGCTTGCGCCTCTTCCAAACGACCCGCGAAACCATAGGCAGCTATCAGGCCAAGAAAAACCTCCTGACTATTCGGCGCCGATTCAAAGGCTTTTTTAAAAGTTCGGGTAGCCTCTTCATGACGTCCAGAAATTGCATAAGCATGCCCCATGTTGATGAAATACCAGCCCGGCGGATATGGATTTAAACGTATTGCCTTTTCGAGGATCGGAACGGCTTCTTGAAATCTTCCTGAAAGAAAAAG
>JASFPE010000139.1:0-11198 GCA_050116155.1 Desulfobacterales bacterium | reverse complement strand
AGTTACGTTATTCGTTTTTCCTTAATCCTTGCTGCTCGGCCGCGAAGCTTGCGCAGATAGTAAATTTTTGCGCGGCGCACCCGACCGCGGGTGATGACTTCTATTTTGCTGATTACGGGTGAATGGAGCGGAAATATCCGTTCAACACCGACACCGTAAGATACTTTTCGGACCGTAAAGGTGGCGTTGACAGTGCCCTTGCGTTTGCTAATCACAACTCCTTGAAAAACCTGGACCCGCTCTTTTTCGCCTTCCTTTATTTTTACATGGACTTTAACGGTATCACCGGGTCCAAAATCCGGCAGGTCAAGTCGCATACTTTCTTTTTGGATTTGGTTCAGTTTTCCCATAATTCCTCCAGTTATTCTTCCGAAATATATTTTATGTGCCCACCAATCGATCCAGAATTATGGCCGCAGCAGAGCGAACCGAAAGGTGATTGTAATTTGTATTGCCCACTACAGGCTCAAGTATATAGTCAGCTGCTGTTATTGTTTCTTCGGCCAACCCCCAGGCGGTACCAAAAGCCAGTAAAAATGGGTTTTCGCCGACCAGAAGACCGCGCATCTTTTCATAGCTGATACTTGATGGATACTTTTTTGCACAGGTTACAACCGTCTTAGGATAGCTATGTTCGCTGCGATGTATATGGTTTGCAACCTCGGCAATGGTTTGCTTTATCTGTATCAGCTCAAGTGCCTTGCATCTGAACGGATTATAACGTGCGCCTGCCCCCCGGGTCCAATGATCTATAATTCGATTTGCGAGCGTTATTTGATCCTTCAACGGTGTAACCACATAAAATGCTTTTACACCGTATGTTTTTGCTGCCCGCGAAATATCGTGTAGATCCAAATTTGTGACGGCTGATGCAATCACATCGCCGCTTTTGTTGACCACCGGATAGTGGATCAGCGCCACGTATATGTTGGCCATCTCAGTTTCCCGTTTAACCCGTTTGCCGGTTAACCGGTATTCCATTTTCGGGCGAACGGGCGAACGATCCAACCTCATTGTAAGGTGTCTATTTGTCAGCTTTTTTTTCTTTGTGGTTTATGTTTAAAAGCGAACCAAGTTCATGATACCACTTATATAGAATTTCAAGTTCCGATTCGCTCAGTTTCCTGTTTCGCAAAAGATCCGGCCTTTTTAAAAGCGTTTGCATCACCGAGGACTCACGTCGCCATTGTTCGATTTCCTGGTGATGGCCTGACACGAGCACCTCCGGAACTTGCTTGCCTTCGAAATTCCGTGGCCTTGTGTAATGCGCATGTTCCAGGAAACCTTCTGAAAATGAGTCGTTTTCTGCCGATGCCTCTGATCCCAAGGTGCCGGGAATCAGGCGCGTGACCGTTTCGATCACCACCATGGCAGCCAGTTCACCGCCGGTCAGGATATAATCGCCGATGGAAATTTCATCATCGACGAGATCGTGAACAATCCGCTCATCCACCCCTTCATAACGACCACAAATCAGAATCAACCCGGAGAAAGTAGTTAATTGTTGAGCCATATGCTGGTTAAATACACGACCCTGAGGTGTCATCAAAATCGATTTTGATGATGGTGCCTTTTCTTTGGCAGCGCGAATGGCAGCTGCCAGCGGCTCTGGCTTCATGACCATGCCGCTTCCGCCACCGTACGGTCTATCGTCAGTCATCTGGTGACGATCGGTGGCATAGTCTCTGATATTTATGGTTGACGTGACGATTTTTTTTCCTTCGATGGCCCTCCTAATTATTCCATGAGCCCGGAATGAATCGAATATTTCCGGGAATATTGTCAGCACCGTAAAATGCATAGTTTTAGTTAAACAGTTGAAGGGTTAATTGGTTGATTAGAAGTGGTTTCAAAACCCCATCTAAGGCCCAATGGCTGCGTTGCAGGCCTCCGAGAAATGTACTGCTCATCCCGCCTTTGGCGGGACTGCGCTTTCTCGATCGGCCTGCGCCTTGCCCTTGAACCTGATCTGAGATTTTGAAACCACTTCTAGTTAAAGGATCACAATTACATTTCACTATTTAACTAATCAACAATTTAACCGATCAACGAATAAACTAATCAACTAATAAGTCCTGGAGGTAAATCGACCTGCATACGTTTTTGCTCCAGGTCGATGTCGATGACAACAGACGCGAGCGCCGGTATCAATATTTCATCGGTATCGGTTTTTACCACATAAACGTCATTGCTTCCGGTCTGAATGATTCGCTCAATACGACCGAGATACACTGTATCGGTGGTAAACACATCCATTCCGATAAGATCGTACCAGTAATATGATCCGTCATCCAACTCCGGCAACTTTTCTTTTTCAATGAATAACTCCGCGCCAATCAACGTTTCAGCCTGATGGCGGGTCTCCACCCCTTTCAAGGAAAGCAGATCAACTTTGGAATGGGGTTTAATCCAGTTGATTTCATAGGTGTTTTCCTGACCGGAAGAGGTGATGAGTCGTATTTTGCTGCCAGGTTGGAACGCCGTTAAAGATTCAGCATATGAGCGTATCTTGCAGTTTCCTTTTATACCATGGGCACCAACGATTTTCCCGATCAGCAGAAAATCTTTTTTCTCAGAAAAACTATTCAATAATTTCTAACACCGTACGTTTCTTTAGTTTAGCAGATGCTGCGCTTAAGATGGTGCGCATGGCTCGAGCGGTTCTACCCTGCTTTCCGATTACTTTTCCCAGGTCTTCTTTAGCCACTTTTAGTTCTAAGACCGAGGTCTGATCCCCCTCAACTTCAGTAACGTTGACCTCCTCCGGATGATCCACCAGGGCTTGAGCGATGTAACTGATCAGTTCTTTCATAGCTCCATCTCCTTTGTTGGCGGTTGAGAGTTAAGGGTAATGTATGGATGAAACTTGAAGTGGCTTCAAAACCACGCTTTAAGTGTGGCGGGCCTCGCCATAAGCGTGGCAAGCCGTGCCATAGGCTAGATCATGCTCGAAAGTCCCGCTGAAAAAGCATCGTGTAATTGCCTTAAGTGCTGGGTGATGAAGCCGCTTCTATGATTTCGCAGCAAAAAACCCCTCCCTTTTTAAAAGGCTTTTTACAGTATCTGACGGGGTAGCCCCCTGATCGATCCAGTATCGAATGCGTTCTTCTTCCATGGTGACTTTTGCCGGGTCATGCTTTGGATCATAGGTGCCCACTTTTTCAAGGAATCTACCGTCTCTCGGGCTTTCACTGTCTGCCACGACGATTCGATAGAAAGGTCTTTTTTTCGCTCCATGTCTGGCTAGTCTAATCCTAACGGCCATATCTCATTTCTCCTTAGAACGGCAGCATTCCCCGGGGTATTCCGCGCATGCCGCCTTTATTGATTTTTTTGATCATTTTCAGCATCTGGGTGTAATTTTTTAAAAGCCGGTTGACATCCTGCACCTTTGTGCCGCTTCCGTTGGCGATCCGTCTTCGCCGACTACCATTAATGATGGTATGTTGATATCGTTCCTGAGGTGTCATGGAATTGATGATCGCCTCGATTTTAATAAATTCACCTTCATCCACCTCGAGATTTTTCAACTGCTTAGCCTGTCCCATGCCCGGGATCATTTTAATGATATCGCTTATCGAACCCATTTTGCGAACCTGGACCAGCTGATCGCGGAAATCCTCGAGGGTGAATTCGCTTTTGCGAAGTTTCTTTTCAAGTTCGGCTGCCTGTTTTTCATCGACAACTTCCTGAGCCTTTTCAATTAAGGTCAGGACATCCCCCATGCCCAGAATACTTGAAGCCAGCCGATCCGGGTGGAAAGGCTCCAGTGCATTTAGTTTTTCTCCCACCCCGATGAACTTGATGGGCTTACCGGTAATGGATTTGATGGACAGTGCCGCACCCCCGCGGGCATCTCCATCCATTTTGGAGAGGATAACCCCACCAATATCCAGTGCTTCATCAAAAGATTTGGCGATGTTTACCGCATCCTGACCGGTCATCGCATCGGCAACCAGTAAAATATCCGAAGGCTTCACCGCCGCTTTAATGTGGCGGAGTTCATCCATCAACTCTTCATTGATGTGCAAGCGTCCGGCAGTGTCGAGCAGCAGAGTATCGCATCCCTGTTGATGGGCGGCTGTGCGTGCATCCCGACAAATTTGGACCGGGTCATCATCGGCACTGGATGCAAAAACCGGAACTCCGATCTGATCGCCAAGCTTTAAAAGCTGATCGATAGCCGCGGGTCGATACACATCTGCCGGCACCAGATACGGATGTCTTCCAGTTTTTCTTAAAAAAGTGGCAAGCTTTCCGGCAGTGGTGGTCTTTCCGGACCCCTGCAGTCCGACCAGCATCAGCGATACAGGCGCTGAACCCGAAAGCGTCAATTCCTGATGCCGGGATCCCATCAGTTCCGTCAGTTCTTCATTGACGATTTTAACGACCTGCTGGCCGGGAGTCAGGCTGCCCATGACTTCCTGCCCCATGGCGCGTTCTTTGATATCGGCAATGAAGCTTTTGACCACCCGATAATGGACATCGGCCTCGAGAAGCGCCATCCGGACTTCCTTTAATCCGTCTTCGATATTCTTCTCGGTGAGCTTGCCATGCCCCTTGAGTTTTTTAAAAACCGTGTTAAGTTTGTCGCTTAAGTTTTCAAACATATTTTGCTTTCAAATATGATAAAAGTGACCGAGTATTTATAAATCATTGAAAATATAATCTAAGAGATGTTATGTCAAGAAAATTGTACAGTGGAAATGGATTAGAATGCTGGAATGATGGAATATTGGGTACAAAAAAACATCTGATTTTTCAATCGATAAGATCCGATTCTTTTAAAACATTATTCCAATTAATAGTATTAACGGTTGTAGTTGAATATATATAATATGGTACAAAAACCCATTAGAAAGAACATACTCGATCTTTCCAAAGACGATTTGACTTCCTGGCTGGGCGCGCGGGAGATAGCGCCGTACCGGGCAGAGCAGATTTTGAAATGGGTTTATCTGCACCAGGCGGAGACGTTTGAAGTGATGACCGATGTGAGTAAAGAAATGAGGGCGCTGCTATCGCAACACTTCAGTATCAATCGCCTCCACAAAGTAAAAATCGAGACCAGCAAAGACGGCTCTCAAAAGTATTTATTCAGACTTAACGATGATAAGCACATTGAATCTGTCCTGATCCCAGAAAGAGATCATTATACCCTGTGTGTGTCCAGCCAGGTGGGTTGTGCTCAGGGATGTCAATTTTGCCTGACGGCCACCGGTGGCTTTGAACGCAATTTAGCCGTCGGTGAGATCCTTGCCCAGGTGCGGGATATTCAAAAGGATCTTGATGATATCAACCGCTTACGCAACATCGTTTTTATGGGGATGGGGGAACCGTTGGCCAATTATCATAATCTGGTCAGGGCGCTGAGGATTATCACCGATAATGACTACGGACTTCGATTTGCCAGCCGGCGTGTCACGGTTTCCACTGCCGGTCTGGTCCCCAAGCTTCCGGCTTTGGGTCGCGACACCAAAGTCAATCTGGCCGTTTCCTTAAACGCCACCGACAATGAAACCCGCAACCAGCTTATGCCGATAAACCGGAAATATCCGTTAGAAAGACTGCTGGAAGCCTGTCGAGATTATCGTGTGGCTCCCGGACGCATGATTACCTTTGAGTATATCCTTATCAAAGGCATAAACGACACCCAAAATGATGCCCGGCGTCTTGCGAAGCTGTTGCGGCCGATTAGATCAAAAATAAACCTTATTCCGTTTAATGCCCATGCAGGTTGTGATTATGATCGTCCGGATGAAGCAGTCATCAGTCGATTTCAGGAGATTTTAATTGAAAAAAACTATACGGTCATGATCCGGCAGAGCAAGGGGAAGGATATATCGGCGGCTTGCGGACAGCTAAGGGCAAAAAGTGCCATATTTTAACCACTTCTATCTTGATGAATAGAACATAAAGGGGTATAGAGCAATATTTATTAGAACCTATAAGGTGAAAAAGAATGACCATGCCTGCATATAAATCCTGGCCGTTTAAAGAAGCCCAAAAACTGCAAAAACGTTTCGCAGAACCACCAGATATTCCCGTTCGATTTGAAACCGGTTTTGGCCCCAGCGGCATGCCGCACATCGGCACCTTTGCGGAAGTTGCCCGCACGACCTGGGTGCGCCATGCGTTTGAATTCTTAACCCAATGGCCCACCCAGCTTATTACATTTAGCGACGATATGGACGGCTTGAGAAAGGTACCGCTAAACCTTCCGCAACAGGAAATGCTGGCTGATAATTTGGGCAAGCCGTTGTGTCGGATACCCGATCCCTTTGGCGAGTCTGAAAGCTACAGCGCCTATATGAATAAAAAATTGAATGAGTTTTTAGATCGGTACAAATTTGATTATAGTTTTCAAAGTTCTTATGAAGCATACACCCGGGGTGATTTTAATGACGGCCTCGCCATCATTCTCCAGAAGGTGGAAGATATCAAAGCCGTTATTCTCCCGACAATGAGCGCAGAAAAACGGGTTGACTGGTCTCCGTTTTTTCCAATTTGTGAGAAATGCAGCCGCATTAACAGCACGCGGGTGACAGGTTATCACCCTGAAGATAATTCAATTGACTACCGCTGTGATCGCGAAGAAGGGCTGGTAAAGAGCTGTGGCCATCGAGGCACGACGTCTATTTTTAATGGCCATGTCAAGGTGGGCTGGAAAATTGACTGGGCGCTGCGCTGGTATTGCTATGACATCGGATATGAGATGTATGGCAAAGACTTGATTGAATCGGCAAAGCTTTCCGGCAAGATTGTCCGTTTGATGGGCAAACAGCCGCCCGCGGGTTTGTTTTATGAACTTTTTCTGGATGAAGACGGTCGCAAGATATCCAAGAGTGTCGGTAAAGGGTTAACGATCGACACCTGGATGGACTACGCACCGTTGGAGTCGTTGTTGTATTTCATTTTTCAAAATCCCAAACAGGCCAAAAGGCTGTTTTGGGGGATTGTACCCAAATCCGTCGATGACTACCTCGAGGGGCTCAATAACTATGAAAGCGTGATATCAGAAAAGCAGCCGGATACGACCATCTGGCATTTATTCGATAAGGGAGCAAATGTGCCCGCTTACAGCTCTGCAACCAATTTTTCATTGATCAACAACCTGATTTCGGCCGTGGGGGCTGATGATATCGATTTAATTTTGGAATATCTCAAACGCTATGATTCATCGATGGTAAAATTTGCCCCGATTATAGAAGATTTGGTGAACAAAGCGATGAACTACTACAGGGATTTTATCTTACCGAATAAAAAATATCGCCAGCCAAATAAAGAAGAGAAAAAGATGCTGAAAACACTGCGGGATGAGCTGGCGAATTTTGAGGGCGATGATGAAAATGAACTTCAATCGATCCCGTTTAATGTCACTCGAATGTTTAATGTCGCCCCGAAAGATTTTTTTAAAATGTTTTATGAAGTCGTTTTTGGCCAGGCGTGGGGGCCACGCTTTGGAACTTTTGTCCGGCTGGTAGGAAAAGACAAGGCCCTTAATCTATTGGATAAATTTTGAGAGGTGAAAAAGACCCCAAAATTGGCGTAATTTTGACATCATTGGTAATGGCCAGTTCGGCTGCCATGATGTCCACGCATCTGTATACTCCCAGTCTGCCTCACCTTCCTGACTACTTTAATACTACCCCTGAATTGGCCAAACTGACGTTGAGTTTCAATGCGCTGGCCTTTGGGTTTTCACAACTCATTTACGGCCCGCTGTCAGATCGGTTCGGACGGCGACCGGTCATGCTATGGGGCATGGCCGGTTTTGTTTTGTTCAGTTTTTCCTGCGCGCTTGCGCAAACTATTGATCAGCTTATTGTCGCGCGTATTTTTCAGGGGATGTCAGGTGCGGCTGAGGCGGTATTGGTATATGCGATTATCCATGATCTGTTTAATAAAACAGATAGAGTCCGGGCACTGGCCATTTATGGAATGGTCATCGCGCTGACTCCAGCCACCGCACCCATTATCGGCGGTTATATGCATGTATGGCTGGGTTGGCGTGCGAACTTCGTACTCATCGCCGTGATGGGGTTGTTGGCGTTACTGCTCATCTTGCGCCTGCTTCCGGAGTCTTCGGTGCCTGACAAAAATGGAATGCGACCGAAATTAATTTTCAGAGAATACCGGCAACTCTTGACGAATCGTGAATTTATGAATTACGCCATAATGACCGGATCCGGCTCCGGGACCATCATGGCCTTTATTACGGCTGGCCCGTTTATTCTCATTTTGCACCTCAATGTCAGGACGGAACATTACGGCTTGTTCATGCTGATGCCGGTTTCGTCATACATCATGTCCAATATCATTACCCGACAGATTGCCTGCAAAATCAATTTCGAAAATCTCCTGCGTTTGGGATTGCTGATTGCGACCATCGGTTCTTTTGGGGTAATCGGGCTTATATTTACTGATTTACAAAAGCCTTTGAGTTTGGTCCTGACCTTTTCACTCACAACTTTTGGACTGGGTCCGGTATTTGCGATTGCCCCCATGCGAGCCCTGGACGCCGCAGATAGCTCCACCGGGGTCGCTTCGGCAATGGCCAACACGATACCGATGGTGATGGGCGGATTGGCTTCGGTCAATCTCAGTGTGTTTCATGACGGAACGTCACGACCCTTGGCGATCACTGTTTTGGGGCTGCTGCTCACTGCCGGGTTTGCCTATTGGGTGGCCTCACGGCGGGCGGTAAGAACAATGAATGCAGTTTAGGCACTTTTGAAGGTGTTTCGAATGCTGGACCCAATGAAATGAGCCTTGACAACCGCAACAATGTGAACTAAACTTAGTTTAGTCCACATTTTGAGGTGTTAAAATGCGTCAGGTCAATATTCATGAAGCCAAGACACAATTATCGAAACTTATTTCTGCCGGTGAGGAAGTTATCATTGCCCGCTACGGAGAGCCCGTGGCGCGATTAGTCCCTATACGACCGCCGGCTGCCAAGAGAACTCCCGGTTCGGCTCGGGGAAAATTCACGGTTCCACCTGAATTTTTTGAGCCTCTGCCCACCGAATTCCTAAATGCCTTTGAGCCGAAATAGTGATCTTGATAATGAAACTTCTGCTGGATACGCACACATTCCTTTGGTGGATCCTGGATGATCCAAGACTATCGGTGAGGACGCTTGAGCTTATCGGTGATGACCGCAATATGCTATACTGGAGTGCTGCAAGCTCATGGGAAGTGTCAATCAAATATGCATTAGGCCGCCTTCCACTGCCTGAGACTCCGGAACAGTTTTTACCTGCGGAGCTTGGAAGAAACCGTGTCGAATCCCTTCCCATTGTTGATGCGCATGCTTTCCGGGCCGGTCAACTTCCACGCCATCACCGAGATCCCTTCGACCGCATGTTAGTGGCACAATCTCAGGTAGAATCTATGGGGATCATTTCCAATGATCAGCAACTTGCTTATTATAATGTTGAAGTCTATTGGTAACTCAAAGACTGCAAACGAGAATCGAGAATCCAATATCGAGAATCAATCTTATGTCTTATGTTATCAACAGCTTGCGAACATCTTCGGGCGGGATTCCAATCACCTTGATTACTTCTTTGCCCTTTGGCTGCGTAAGTCGCACTTCTACGGCGGCAAAATCGGGTGCCTTGCTGTATCCGGTGCAGATGGATGCGGCCAGAAAAATCGCATCCTTTTTTGCACCGTGAGGTATCACAGCAATCGGACCGGCATACTTATTGACCTTCATAACGATATCTTCTTCAGGATTGTGATATTTGAGGATCCTTTCGTTGTCGTTTTGGGTGCGGCCAACAATTAATTTGGCTTCCGGATTCAAGCGGAAATGGCGCCCGTATTTTAAGAGATGGAGCTCTGCTTCGGTGCAGTCCTGTTGATGGTCAAAAAGGTCTTTTAATCGGTTGGAATATCCCTGATCGGTCAAAAGACAACCGCCGGCTGGGGCAGGGTATTCGGTAATTCCAAATTTTGTAGCAAGTTGAATCTGACGCTTGCGCGATCGGCCCTCAATATCCAGCAGCAATTCGCGATTCACCAGCCCCTCTTTTTCCGGCATGGTTTGTGGAAGATTTCTAGCACTCAACGGCCGTAGAATATACCCTTCAAAGCCGGAATATTTCTCCACATACCGCAATGCCGATTTGTTTTGAGACATGGGGCGCTGGCCGACCACTTCACCGCTGAAGAGAAAATCAAATCCCTGGGCCTCCATCATTTCACCGGCTAGCCTAAACATCAATGCATGACAGTCCATGCAGGGGTTCATGTGTTTGCCGTAACCGGCCGGTGGATTCTTTAGCATTTTGATGTAAACCGGATATATCTGTTTGACCGTCAGGGGAATACCGGTCATCTGTGAGGCTTTGCGCCCCTTTTTCGCATTAAAAAAAGGGGTTTCAAAGGTAACAAACTCCACCTCGATTCCCTGATCCCGCAAGATCAATCCCGCCAGCATGCTGTCGAGTCCGCCGGATAAGAGTCCCAAAGCACGAACAGTTTTATTTGATGTATTCATGGCTTACCGTCTTTTAAACCTTGACTATGTCAATGATTGCATATATCCCACGCGATAATTAAGCGTCCAACGGCTTCTGTAAATTAAATAAGCTCGGAAATCACATAGGAAACGCTTTTATATCGCGGCTGGGAACCGCTCCCACTTTGACAGAAAAAACGTGGGAGCAGCTTCCAGCCGCGATGAGCAGATATGGATTACTTAGCCAATATTTTGATCTAAAGATATTCCCAGCTAAACATGGACTATTTTTCATGCAACTAAAGAATCGTGCTGATAAGATACGTAAAATTCTAAGATTAATATACCCTGAGGTCAAGCCCCAACTTTTTTATGAAACCCCCTTCCAATTATTGGTGGCCACGATACTTTCTGGCCAGTGCACGGATAAGCAGGTCAATCGCGTTACCAAGGAATTATTCCAATCCTTGAAAACCCCGCGTGATTTTGCCAGGGCACCTGTTAGAACTCTGGAGAGCCTCATTCGCCCCACAGGCTTTTATCACAATAAAGCCAAACACATTAAAAGCTGCGGACGGGTTATATGGAAAAAATATGATGGTCAGATGCCCCAGAGCCTCGAAGAAATGATCAAACTTCCCGGCGTCGGCCGCAAAACAGCCAATGTGGTGCTGGGAGCAGCCTTTGGTATCCCGGGGGTTGTGGTGGACACCCATGTGGCCAGGAT
>JASFPE010000138.1:0-11219 GCA_050116155.1 Desulfobacterales bacterium | reverse complement strand
CGAAACAACCCCCCATCCTCAGAGAACATCGCCTGTTTTGTTGCCCAACAACTGCAAAAAAAATTCGACGATTCAGCCGTCCGGATCAGCCGAGTCACCGCCTGGGAATCGGATAACTCCGCCGCCACCTATATCGTCGAGTGATTGAATCCTTTATACTTTGCAAGCACTATTTCAGGTGTCAGGTTTCGGGTGTCAGAAAAACAATAGGCCGTATTCAAAACCCGAATCGCGCAACCCGTAACGCGCAACTCTGAAACTCTGAGCCTCTGAAAGCTGACACCTGACACCTTACATTAGGGTTTTGTACCTCTCCACCAGTTCATCCCGCGTTACGATGCTCGACACCGCCTCGACATGCTCTCGGATATTGTCCAGCCCGCCTTCTTGTCGATCGACCAAAACAACGGCCGTGACAACCTCTAAACCTTCAGAACGCGCCCGCTCAATAGCTTTTATCGTGGATCCGCCGGTGGTGGCCACATCGTCAACGATGGCAACCCGCTCGCCAGCGTGAATATCACCTTCAATCCATTTCACGATACCGTGGTCCTTCTGGCTTTTTCGAATGGAAAACGCATGAATCGGCCGGTGGTTTATTTCCGAAGTAAACGCGGTGGCCACAGCCAACGGATCCGCACCAAAAGTCAGGCCTCCGATGCCGCTGACACGGCAATCCTTTATTCGATCAAAAATCAGATGACCCACCAGGTACATTCCCCGGGCATCAAGGGTCGTCGGTTTACAATTAACATAAAACTGACTCATCTGCCCGGAGACCAATTTAAATTTCGGCTCTTCACTGTATTTAAACGATTTGCGGCAGAGCATCTCGATTAACTCTTCTTTCATGAAGTGACTCCCTTATGGCCTTTAAAACAAACCTGATCTGCCAAGAAACTGTTGATTTAAACCCATGCATTCGATATAAGAAAGCCTCCACTAAATTGGAAGAAGCCTGATTAATGGGATACAGTGGAGGCTTGAGCAGAAAATACCGGCAAGGGCACTCCCTGAACTCAACAATCTCATATCAGCAAAAAAAAAACGGGTCAATCCATAATCCCCAGGCAGGAGTATTCCTGCTACGATGAATCGATAAACGGATATGAAGATCTCTGAACATTTACGACGATGTATATTATGCGCCTGCCTTCTGTTGGTTTGGTTATTTCCCTTTTGGTCGGCCGCCGAAGACGCCAAAAAACCGCTCAGCCTTGAAGCGTCCATTCAGCTGGCTATCAGAGCCAACCTGGCAATGAAACAATCGCGTGAAGAGATAAGCGCGGCGCAGGCAAACAAAAATGTCAGCCGTTCCAATTTTTTACCGACCCTCAGTGCGACGTATTCTTATACGCATCGCGATAAAGAACAGACTCAAGAGCTGACGGGTACGTCGTTTGATATTGTCGTTCGTCCCCAAGACGAATATGCTTTTATTACATCATTTAAGCAACCCATATTTACGGGATTTGCATTGATAAACCAGTACAAAATTGCCAGCCTGGGCCTGGATGCCGCCGAAATCAAAGCAAAACTCACCCGTCAAGATGTCATCCTGGATGCAAAAAATGCATATTACTCCGTATTGAAGGCTCAGAAGTTACTGGAGGTGTCTAAACAAACCGTCGATCAAATCACTGCCCGCAAAGAGGTGTCCGAGAACTTTTATCAGGTGGGGATGAGCCCACTAAATGACCTGCTCCAGGCCCAGGTCGAATTGGCAAACGCCAAGCAGGATCTTATTGTGGCTCAGAACAATCTGGATATTGCTAAATCACAATTTAATCTGGTGCTCCGCCGACCTGTGAATCGGCCCGTCAAATTGGAGGACATTGTCGACTACACACCTTTTGATAAAGACATTGATTATTGTCTTTCCCAGGCCAATCAACATCGTCTCGAGATTTATGTGGCCAATCTTGAGGTTGAAATCGCCGAAAAAGAAGTGGATCTGGCGCAACAGGATTATTATCCTTCAATCGATCTGACCGGCAGCATAACCCAGCTCGGCGATGATTGGAGAACAGATGGCGGCGAGGGAATCAGTGATTCCTATAGCTGGAATGTCCAGGCAACCGCCACCTGGAATTTTTGGGAATGGGGTAGAACGACTTACGGTATTAAGGAAAAATTAAGCCGCCATTCGCAATCTAAATATCGCCGCTCACAGATCCTGGATAACATTAACCTTGAGGTCAAGCAGGCTTACCTCAGAACCAAAGAATCTGAAAAAAATATCACCACCAACGAAAAGGCCATCGAGCAGGCCAAAGAGAATTATCGCATCACCGAGGAGCGCTATAAGGAACAGGTCGCCACTTCCACAGATTTGCTGACCGCCCAGGTTTTGTTAACTCGAACGATGACCAATTATTTCACGGCATTATATGATTTTAAAATAGCAAAAGCGACCTTGTTTCGAGCTATGGGCCAGGAAGTTATGGAATGATTGACGGCAATGAGAAAAGCTCTATCATCCGGATGTTTCATGTCCATCACAATTACGGGGCCAAAAGAGCACTGATTGATATTACACTGGATATTGCTAAAAACGAATTTGTCTTTATCAGCGGTCCCAGCGGGGCCGGGAAAACCACCCTATTAAAGTTGTTTTATTTAGCTGAATCGGTATCAGAAGGGCAAATTTTGATCGATGGCATAAATCTATCCCGAATCCCTTTCAATCGCATTCCTTTCTTACGTCGCAAGTTCGGTATTATCTTCCAGGACTACAAACTCATACCCAAGCGAAACATATTCGATAATGTCGCGTTGGTATTGGAGGCCAAAGGCAAAAAGCGGCGTTTGATCCAAAAGAAGGTTCGCAGTGTACTAAGGCTGGTGGGCATGGAGGACCGCCATAATGCGCTTCCACAGAGTCTTTCGGGCGGTGAGCAACAGCGGGTGGCCGTAGCCAGGGCAATTGTTGGCGACCCGCAGGTCATCCTGGCAGATGAACCCACTGGCAGCCTTGATGGAGACTGCGCCAAAATTATCATGGACCTGCTCAAAGGTATACATATTCGCGGTGCCACCGTAATTATCGCAACTCATGACAAAGAACTCATTCGCACAACTGGCGGACGGGTTTTATCTCTGAAACAAGGACGCTTACAAGGCTCCACACATCTAGAAAAGCATTAAGATGGCGTTTTTTATTAGACGGGCAATCGAAGATATCCTCCGTAACCGGTTTTTAAATATTATCACGATTATCACCATATCTCTTTCTATCCTTATCGTTAGTGCATTCATCCTTTTTTTTATCAATACCAATGCGTTTGTAAACATCTGGAAAGACGGGATTCCGGCAATGGCATACCTAAAGCCGAAAGTTGAGGCGTCAGAGTTGTCCGTCATCAAACAAAATATCCAAGCGCTTGGGGTACAACATGTTCGCTATATTTCTAAGGAAGAGGCATTGAACACCCTTAAAGCTCAGATGAAAAGACAATCTTCTCTATTCCAGAATCTTTCCGAAAATCCCCTGCCGGATGCGTTTGAAATTCGAATCGTGGCACCCGGACACGACTGGAAAACAATTGAATCATTCGCCGCCCGAATTGAATCCCTCGAGGAGATTGAAGGGGTCGAGTACGGTCAAAAATGGCTGGGGCGCTTTGTCCATGTTTTTAGGCTCTTTCGAGTTGCCGGGTATGCCTTGGGAGGTATCTTTTTTATGGCGACCGTTTTTATTGTGGCCAATACCTTTCGCCTGGTGATCTATACAAGAAATGAAGAGATAGATATTATGCGTCTGGTGGGTGCCACAGATCGATTTATAAAGATCCCTTTCTACATTCAAAGCATATTTCAAGGCGCATTAGGAGCTATCATTGGGCTGACAGCCTTATATATCTCATTTCAATTCTTAACGACCAGCGGGGAACACGGGCTTTTCTCCGGCTTTTTTCAGATACGGTTTGTACCCATAAAGATTCTATTATCCATTATTGGTTGCAGTATGCTGGTGGGTTGGTTGGGTTGCTATCTATCGTTAAAACAATATTTAAAGGCATAAAGAAAAATGAACGTCGAACATCGAACGTTCAACATCGAACATCGAATGCTAGTAGAAACTCGAAGACTTTTGCCCATGGCTAGCTACTCCAAATACATTGCCATCGCAATGATGCTGCTGGGATTCGGCTTGTCGACCTATGTGGGCACTCATACGGCATTGGGTGCCAAGGTATACGACACGGGCATTGTCCTGGTGGATAATCTGGAGGTCAAATCCGAACCCGGGAAGCATGGTTTTTTACAAAAACGCCTTGCTAAAGGCACCCGGGTTAAAATAATCAAACGTCACCGGCAGTGGCTGCAAATCCTACATGGTGGAGAAGTGGGCTTTATTCGCAATGAACCTCAGCTGCTACAAATTTTATCGCAGAAAGAAACGCGAACGAAAAAAGACAGAAAAGCACAGCCCGGCAGCACCGAACGACAAATCGAAGATTTAAAAAAACGCGCCAGAGACGTTGAACTCAAAATTGAAGAAGGTGAATCAAAAATCAGGAAATATTCCCAAGCAGAAATCGATATCATTAACCAATTAAATGAGGTTGATGTTGCACTCGACAAATCAAATCAGCGGCTCGCTGCGTTAATGTCCGAGGTAGCAGCTTATGATGAAAAAATCGTGGAGACGACAAAAACCTCATCAGCCTTAGGCCGGCAGCTAAAAGCAAATGAAAAATATGTCGCCCAGCGTTTGGTCGCATTATATAAATTGCATCGTCTCGGACAAATCCATGTATTGGCTTCGGCAACAACGATGATTGAATTTCTTCAACGCAAAGAAGCCCTTGAGCGCATTCTGGCCCACGATGAAACCTTGCGGCAAAATTTAGTCGAAAGTCAACTCAAGCTCAAAAACGTCCAGGCTGAACTCGAAAATCACAAAACCGAAAAAAGCATGCTGTTAAATAAGGTTAACCATCAACGCAATCAGATTGCAGATGAACGATCAAAACGATCTAAGCTGCTGGCTCGCATACGCAGCCAAAAGTCGCTAGAATTGGCTGCGTTGGATTCCTGGAAAAAATCGGCAAAGCAACTCGATCAAAAAATTCACGAATTAAACAAAGAATTAAATTCAACATCTAATTTAATAATTTCAGAAAAGCCAATCACGGCATATAAAGGCTTGCTTAAAATGCCAGTAAAAGGTAAAATTATTAATTTGTTCGGACCCTATAGGAACAAAAAATTCAATATCATAAACTTCCGCAGCGGTATTGATATCGCCACCGGAAAAGGCGAACCGGTTCAGGCGGTTTACAGCGGTAAAATTATTTATGCCCAGTGGTTTAACGGCTATGGAAACATGATTATCATTGATCATGGGAAAAACTATTACACCATATATGCCCATGTAGAAAAAATTTTTAAATTTACCGGTGAGCGGGTTGAAACCGGGGACGTCATTGCCACAGTCGGAGAAACGGGCTCGATGTCAGGGCCTAAACTTCATTTCGAAGTCCGTCATCACGGAAAACCTGAGGATCCCTTGAATTGGCTAGCCAGGGGCTAACACCCATTGCAAAACATGCGCTTTGCTGAAATTATTCATATAAACTAAAAGGAGTAACTCCATGTTCTTAAAGAAAAACCAGAATATTAAATTATGGTTGTTGATGATCGCAGCAGTAATACTGTGGACCATCGGAACCGGTTTCTTTTATGACCTCTCGGCAACCAGTGAAGAAACCTATGAGGGACTAAAAGTCTTTTCGGATGTGATTGAATTGATCGAAAAAGAATATGTCGATATGGTGGATGCCAAAGAGCTCATTCAAAATGCCATACAAGGGATGGTACAAAGTCTCGATCCACATTCGTCTTTGCTTCCCCAGGAAGCTTTTGAAGATTTGCAAATTGATACCAAAGGAAAATTCACCGGAATCGGTATTCATATTACGATGCAAAATGGATTCGTCACCGTAATTTCACCCATCGAAGATACGCCCGCATATAAAGCCGGCATAAAAGCACGCGATAGAATTATCAAAGTCGACGGTAAGCCGACAAAGGACCTGCGGCAAGCCGTAAACATGATGCGGGGTCCGAAAGGCACAAAAGTCTTGGTCACCATCATGCGTGAAGGGGTTAAAGAGCCCATCGATTTCGAATTAGTCCGAGACGTCATTCCCATCGTGAGCGTAAAGTCCATCGTCCTGAAACCCGGTTACGGATATATCCGCGTCTCTCAATTCGCCGGCAATACAACTACAGAGCTTGAAAAAGCATTGGTTGACCTAGAATCCCAGGAATCCACCCTAAAAGGGCTTATTTTGGATCTTCGAGACAATGGCGGCGGATTGCTTAATCAGGCGATTAAGGTTGCCGATCTTTTTCTGCAAGATGGTAAAATCCTGTCCATTCAAGGGCGGCACAAGAAAAATACGAAAGTGTACAATGCAACGCCGGATACGGTATTGCGAAAATATCCAATGGTGGTATTGATCAACGGCGGAAGTGCCAGCGCATCAGAAATTGTGGCCGGCGCACTCCAGGATCAAAAGCGTGCACTGATACTTGGAACCACATCTTTTGGCAAGGGTTCTGTTCAGACTGTGGAAACGCTGCGCGATGGTTCGGGTCTCAAATTAACGATTGCCAGATACTATACCCCTAGCGGTCAGTCCATTCAGGCCAAAGGAATCGAGCCGGACATTGTGCTCAAACATCGGCGCATTGATTTAGCCGAACTCAAAGAAGACGAGGGATTATTAAAAGAAAAAGATCTTGAAAATCATCTCGAGGCGGAGCCGGGAGAAAGCCGCGATGAAGAGGATCGCCCCGATGAGAGCTCCAGAATGCAGGATGCAAGTTTAAGGGTAGGGCCGTTGAAACCCGAGGTGCTTCAATCTGATAACCAAATCATGCATGCTCTTGAGATTTTAACAAGTTATGAAATTTTTAAGAACCTAAACAGTTAATGACAAAACGAAAACCAAAACGAAAAAATAAAAAAACAAAAAAAAAACGTAAAAACGTTTCAATCCGAATCTCTCTTCTAAAGGCTTTGGCAGGGATATCAATCCTGGTTATTTTGGTGGCCATCATCGGAATAGTTGCGCATTACACGTGGTCTCCCAAACAACCATCGTCGCCGTTGCCATCGAAAAAGGCCTTGAACATAAAGAAACCATCAGAACCTCAAAAGCCAGCCTTTGAAATCTATCCAACAGAAAAGGTTCCGATTGAACGTCCCATACCAAAACCCGAAATACCTTCGGAAACAAAATTACCGAGGGTCGCTATTATTATTGACGATTTAGGCTATGACAAAAAAATAGCCGAAAAATTTCTTGAACTCGACGCCGTATTTACGTTTTCGATTCTACCTTACAGCCCCTTTCAAAAATCTATCGCTCGCAGGGCACAGGATAAAGGCCTGGAAGTAATGTTGCATTTGCCAATGGAACCGATGGAGTATCCGATGGTAGACCCGGGTCCGGGCACCCTTTTGACCAGCATGTCTCCTGACGAACTGATTGATCAGCTTGAAAAAAATCTGGATACCCTGCCGACCATAAAGGGTGTCAACAATCATATGGGTTCCAAATTAACGGCGGAGTCTAGCCAGCTCTACCAGATTTTTTCTGTCCTCAAAAAAAGAGGGCTCTTTTTCATCGACAGCCGCACAACTGCCAAAACACTTGGCAAACCATCGGCTCGGTTGTTTAAAATTCCGTTCGCTCAGCGGGATGTGTTTCTAGATCATCGACAAGATCCGGAGTTCATCCGAAAGCAAATCAAGGAACTGATTGATATTGCCAGGCGTCACGGAGTTGCCATTGGCATCGCACATCCGCATATGTCAACCTATGACATATTGAAAGAAATGCTTCCGGATCTAAAACAAGAAGTTCAGCTCGTGCCGGCTTCACAAATTGTCCAGGTGATCGGCTAAATCAAACTTGATACCTAACAGGATGCGATCAGAAAATAGTTCCATGCAATCTATTTGATGCATTCGGCAACTGGCACGCCCGCAACATTGAAATTCAATATCGTAAGAGGCATCCTTACTTGACACATCGGGCTTACTTTTCTATCCTTTGGATCAACGATGAGCGATAATCAACCACTATATAACAGCAGGATAACCCGCACGTATTTACAGTATCTGCGAAAAAATTATCCTGACATCAATCTAGATGCCTTCCTGGAAAAAACAGGGATCACCAATTATGAAATTGAAGATCCAGGGCACTGGTTTACCCAGGAGCAAGTGGATCGCTTTCATGAGACCCTGATCATCGAAACCGGTGATGCGGATATTGCCAGAAAAGCAGGTCGCTATTCAACCTCATCCGAAGGAGTGGCAGGAGCTGCGAAACAAGTGGTTTTAGGATTAATGAGCCCGACAGCCAGTTACCTGTTAATGGAAAAAATCTATCCCATCATGAGCCGCGGAGCCACTGTGAAAGCCAAAAAACTGGGATTGGACAAAGTTGAAATTATCTCAATCCCTAAACCAGGTGTTCAGGAAAAGTCCTATCAATGTGAGAATCGGACAGGTATTTTTGAAAGTATCGCAAAGTGGTTTACGGATAAATATGCTACGATTGAACATCCGGAATGTTTCCACAGGGGTGATGAATTCTGCCGTTACATTGTTACCTGGGAAAAAACGCCAGCACTCATCTGGAAACGAATTCGTAACTATTTAATCTTAGGTGCTCTACTGGTTGCTCTGGCTCTGCTACCCTTATTGCCTTTTAAAATATGGGGGATTTTTTTTCTGTCGATTACCTTTATTCTAATAATTCTAGGCCATTATTCCAACCACCTTGAAAATAAAGAATTAAAACGAACAATTGAAACTCAAAAAGAAGCCGCTGAAGAAAATTTAGTCGAAAGCAATATCCGATACAACAATGCAATGCTCATTCAGGAAATTGGCCAGGTCGCATCAAAAATTTTATCTATCGATGAGCTGATGCGAAATGTGGCCAGCGTCATGGAAAAACGTCTGGATTTTGATCGCGGCATGATTATGCTGGCCAATAGAGACAAAACCCAGCTAAATTACATGGCGGGTTACGGTCACACGAAAGTACAAAAAAGATTTTTAAGACATACTAACTTTCACCTGGATAATCCTGAATCCAGAGGCCTGTTTGTTCTGGCGATGCGAGAGCGCAAACCTTTTTTAATTGATAATATTGATGAAATTGAAGATACACTGTCGCAACGAAGTCTGAACTTTGCAAAACGAATGGGAAGCCGGTCTCTGATCTGTGTTCCGATAATATATGAAAAGGAATCTTTGGGCATTTTAGCAGTGGACAACAGCAAATCTAAAATGCCCCTGAAACAAAGCGACATGAGTCTGCTGATGGGCGTTGCGTCTCAGCTGGCCATCAGTATTACCAACGCCATGTCATTTAAGAAAATTCAGCAAAGTGAGACAAAATATCGCGAACTGGTTGAAACGGCCAATAGCATTATTTTACGACTGGATACCGACGCAAATATTACATTTTTCAATGAATTTGCCCAACGCTTTCTGGGCTATTCCGAAAAAGAGATACTGGGCAAAAATGGCGCACGCCTTATTTTTCCAGACAGCGTGTCGACCCAACAAGGGTTTCATCAATTAATTCATTCATTGCAAAGAGATCCCGAAATTCCGGTGGTTAGCGAAAATGAAACCGCACGCCGAAACGGCGAAAAAGTGTGGATTGCGTGGACCTATAAACCCATCTTTGACGATGAGGGACAATTTCGCGAAATCCTGTGTATCGGCAATGATATTACTGAACTCAAGCGTGCGGACAGCGAGAAAAAGGATTTACAGGCCCAACTCCAGCGCGCACAGAAAATGGAGGCCATCGGAACCCTGGCCGGCGGCGTCGCCCATGATCTGAACAATATTTTGTCCGGCATCGTCAGCTATCCCGAGCTTCTGTTGATGGATCTGTCACAGGAAAGCCCATTGCGCAAACCCATATTAACCATCCAAAAATCCGGAGAAAAAGCGGCGGCTATTGTTCAAGATTTACTCACTCTTGCCCGCCGAGGTGTGGCCGCCACCGAAGTCGTCAATTTAAACAGTATTATCATGGAATATCTCCTTAGCCCCGAGCATGCAAAATTGGAATTAAACCATCCCAATGTAAAATTAGAACGACGCCTGGATCGTAACTTATTAAACATTTTAGGATCTCCGGTTCATTTATCAAAAACGGTAATGAACCTGATATCCAATGCAGCCGAAGCCATGCCGGACGGGGGCAAAATCGTCATCACCACCGCAAACCAACATGAAGACATGCCCAAAAACGGTTTCGATGACATTGATGCGGGTGATTATGTTATCTTAAAGGTACAGGATACGGGGATTGGAATATCGCAGGAAGATCTAGAGCGAATTTTTGAACCATTTTACACAAAAAAATCCATGGGAAGAAGTGGAACCGGACTTGGCATGGCAGTCGTCTGGGGCACAGTTAAAGACCACAGGGGCTTTATCGACATAAAAAGCGAAGAGGGAAAAGGAACCACAATTATGCTGTATTTTCCGGTGACGCGCAGAGAGTTTGCCAAAGAAGTGGATCTGGTGTCATGGGAAAGCCTAAAAGGTCATGGTGAATTCATTTTGGTCGTTGATGATGTCAAGGAGCAGCGCGAAATTGCATCTGAGATCCTTGAAAAACTGGGATACACGGTGGCCACGGTCTGCAGCGGAGAGGAAGCCGTAAGCTTTTTAGATGAGCGCTCAGCCGATCTGATGGTTTTGGACATGATCATGGATCCGGGGATCGATGGCCTGGAAACTTACCAAAAAGTCCTCGAAATAAATCCAGGCCAAAAAGCAATCATTGCAAGCGGGTATTCCGAATCAACGCGAGTTAAAGAGGCACAGCGTTTGGGGGCAGGCGCCTATGTAAAAAAACCCTATCTAATGGAAAAATTTGGTCGAGCCGTGCGGGCTGAACTTGATAAATAGAGCCAATCTGTCATCCATCCCTTTTAAAAATATGTCATAGATTTACAGGTTACGGCTAAAATCCCAAATTCCAAGCACCAAATTACAAATAAATCTCAATTTCCAATACTCAATATCCAAACATTTTGGAATTTTGAATTTTGGTCATTGGGATTTATTTGGAATTTGGGATTTGTGATTTGTGATTTTGATTTCACAACGATCCAGCAAGGCTTCGATCCAGGCGGACAAATTCAGCAGCTGTGGAAAG
>JASFPE010000137.1:0-11234 GCA_050116155.1 Desulfobacterales bacterium | reverse complement strand
CGGCTCATATCGTGAGCACGCCATACGTAAGGGAACATAATAATGTCTTTGGCAAGCCAGGCGCCAATGATACTCCAGAATAGCCATGATGGAATGGAAATCCACTGCAGAATGACGATTAATATCAAGACAAGCACAAGGGTGCCGGGGATCATCAATAGCCCATATCTTAAATAAATACGCCCGGGAATATCTTTAAGCTCTAAATTCATAAATTCTTAATGGTCGAAATAGCGAAAGGTGATTTTAAAATGGCATAACGACTAGCTTAATGGGATGGTTTGATGATTAACATATGGTGAGTAAAAAGAGAAGATCCTGAAAATCATTTTAGATGTTTTCAGCATCGGCCACAACCAGAATGCCCTGTCGTTTTTCATCCACTCTTGCAAAATCATAGAAATCACCGGCTACCGCTGCCATGGGTACATAATGTGCAGCCAAATGCACGCCTTTTATGTCAAATTGCTTCTGAGGAAGAATAAACGACTGAATTTGCCTGGCCGTCTCCAGATCACGGGCAAGCGTAATTGCAGCAAGACCGATAACGGACAGGAATGTTCCAACAAGAATTTCACCAATATCCCACCGGAGTATACCTTTGAGAAGCTGCCACTTTTGTTCGATATAATCCTGCCCCTCCGACATTTTGAGATTGAGGGCTGTTCCGGATTCGGATGTTATTCCTTTGTCATCTCCCCGAGTTTCAGCTGCAATTACGGAATGGGAATCGACAATAGTTTTATTTGCCTTAAAGAAAGTTAAGCTCGGGGCGGAAAACTCGATGAGAAAGCCAAGTATGAGAATTGGAAGTATTTTTTTTATCATGGATTGCATGCGCTAATTAGTGCCCAGCCGGAGCACTAATTAGTTTCCAATTTGGAAATGAGCAATTTTTTCGATGAGCAAGGCCGCACAAGGGTTTTAGGCTGAGGCGCACTTGAGTATGTCGAAGTCTTAAATCCGCGGAGAACGAAGCTCAGCGGAAAAAGGGCCATTTCCGGATGGAAACTAATTATATCGGCTTCAGACTATCCCTAACCTGGGAAAAATTATCGGGAGCAGCGATCAAGAGATGATCTTCGATGCGCTGTCCGTCTAAATATTCATTCAGATGAAAATCACTACCGTCAATTTTACAAAACTTTCCTCCGGCCGCTTCTATGATTACCCGGGCGGCAGCCAATCCCTGAAAGGACTCATTGGCAACCAGCACGGCATCGGCACGTCCCATGGCAACATAGCAGATGTGTGCCGATGCACATCCAAGATTTCGTATTTTACCCGGAAAGTTGGACCGATAGTGCTGGTTAAACCTGGAATAGGTGAACAGGAGGCTTTCATTATTGATAGTTTCTCTGGTAGAAACCTGGATTTTCTTTTTATCCAAAAAGGCGTTTTGTCCGGCAACCGCGTGAAATATATCGCCGGTTGCCGGCATGTAAAACACGCCCAGAATCGGCCAAAAATTCTCCAGCAATGCCAGCGACAATCCCCAAACAGGAATCCCTGCCTGATAATTGGCCACACCATCGAAGGGATCGAAAATCCAGAGATAGCGTTCTTCTTCATGGGAATAATTTTCCTTGACCTCATTGTAGCGGAAAACATGATGCTTCGGGTAGTGCTCCTGAAGTTGCTCTTGAAAAAACTCAGTCAACTGAAGTTCGGCTTCGGTCACCACTGATTCGTCGAATTTAACGTGTGGCTTTCCTTTACCATAGTGGGTCAACGCTTTTTTTCCGGCCTGTTTGATGAATTCAGTGGCAAATTTACTTAATTCTTCGATCCCACGACCTTTAGCGACCATATTGCCTCCTAACTCCTTTTCGGTTTTTAATTTCCAATTAAAATTTCACCATCTTATATGTAAAAGAATTGCCCAAAATAACCCGGAATAATGGAATATTGGAATGATGGAATAATGTTATAAAAAGGCGGGAAATTCTTTTTACCCAGTATTCCAATATTCCATCATTCCACCATTCCAGTCGTTAATTTTAATCCTGGGTAATCTTAATGACGATCAGGCTAACATCGTCTTCGGGCTTTAGGCCATCTCGAAATTTTTCTAGAGAAAAAAGACAGGCCGTCAAAAGCCCCTTGGCATCAGTATCAGAATACTGACGGATAATGCGATAAATAGGCGCTTTGCCAAACATCTCACCCTTGGGGTTGCGGGCTTCCCAAATACCATCGGTTCCTAAAAGAATAATTTGGCCTTTTGCCAGATCGGTTCTTTCAAATTCTAAATACTGGCCATCGGCATTTACGCCCAGTGCCATACCCGCCCCGCGCAGTTCTTCGAATGTATCCGTGATCGAATCATAAAAAATCGCTGGTTCGTGTCCGGCGCGCACCCAATTGAGTCGCTGGTTTGCAATATCAATCGTCAGATAAAACAAGGTCATAAAACCGCCGGTGTCATCAACGTCCACGGCAAGTTGGCGGTTTACATCCGATACGATTCGGGCAATGCCGCCGGATAGAGCGGATCGTTGCCGCAGAAATGCCCGCACAGAGGCCATGAGCAGAGCCGATGAAATACCATGGCCGGAAACATCGCCCAAAACCACGGTTAATTTCCCCTCATCCGGATCGCCGCCAGTCAGAAAATCATAATAATCCCCGCCGGTTTCATCGCAATAGACGATGGTGGAAGCAATATCCAAGCCTTTCACCTTGGGTTCTGTTCGGGGCAAAAGGGTTTGCTGAACCTCTCTGGCTAAATCAAGCGACTCCTGCATGCGTTCGCGTTCCATCAGCCCTGCGGTCATCTCATTCATGCCGTCGCCCAGTACGCCTAATTCATCATTGGACACCACCCGGACTTTTTGATGATAATCACCATACCGCACCTTTTTTACGATGCCCATCATTTCCTTTATGGGATCCAAAATGGATTTTCCGACCAGAAAATTCAAAACCAGCGCAATGCTGAAAAAAATGAGGTATAAAGTAATAATAAAGATGAAAATTTCTTTGCCGAATTCACTGGCTGAAATAACAGCGTCATCCAACTCCCATATGATCAACGATAATGTTCCCACCAGCATCAGCATAGGCATAACAGTCCCTGCGCCGAATAAAACCCTTATTCTTCTCAAGATGGAAATTCTTATGGTTCCGGACTTGGCTGCCAATCGACCTTCAGGAAAAAACCGGGGTACCAGCTTCTTTCTGGAGTAATCATCGATGAGAAAGAAAGAAATATGAGCGGCGAGCAAACCGATCATAATGCCTCTGAAAAATAAATACATACCGGAGATATGGGGCACCTCCCTGCTATAATGCAAAAAGGGCATGAATATAGCCGATACGGTAATCCACATGGTTAAATTTACCAATGCAATAACTACCGGCAAATTCAGAAGCCTGCGTTTTGCATAGATTTGAAGACTCGTAACAATTTCACCACCTTCTTGAATCCGGCCCAACATAGCAGCTATAGGACGCTGGATGAGATATTGCAGAACACCTGCAGAAATAAAAACCAACGGCAGAACAACCACCAGCAACACCCAACCACCCCGTCGAAGAAATATCTGCCAGTCTTTTAAAACCTCGAGGGGGGTAAAAATGTTGAGCAATACGATGATCAGATTACCAGAGAAATTGGCAGCGTAGTTGCGCGCATAAAGTCCGCTTAAAGATGATTTTGCTGGCTTTGATTCTGTCATTTCTCTTGAAATCCTGCCCTAATTAGGTAAGAAATGAAGATGGTTCTGAGACAATAACCGGCAAGGCCGATTGGATCAAGAAAAAATAACAAAACCGGCCCTGGCTCTTTACTTGACAAGCTTAAACCGATACCATAATATTTTTCGCTCTTTTTCAATTATTTACGGTCAGGAGGTAATCAAATGAATTCCTATGTTCCCACCCGAGAAGAGGCGCTAGAGCTGCTCCAAAAATATAATAAAGGTGAAAGCCTGATCAAGCACGCCCTGGCGGTTGAAGGGGTCATGCGTTATATGGCCCGCAAACGCGGAGAGGATGAGGAAAAATGGGCAATCATCGGTCTGATCCACGATCTGGATTACGAGCAGTTTCCGGATCAACATTGCAAAAAGACCGAGGAGATCCTGCGGGAAAACAACTGGCCCGAGGATTATATTCATGCCGTGATCAGCCATGGGTGGGGAATATGTGTGGATGTCAAGCCCGAGTTGGAAATGGAAAAGGTGCTGTATGCCATCGATGAACTGACCGGTCTTGTCGTAACCACCGCCCTGGTAAGGCCCTCAAAAAGTGTGTTAGACGTTAAAACCAAATCGGTAAAAAAGAAATGGAAAGACAAACGCTTTGCGGCCGGCGTGGACCGTTCCATCATCGAAAAAGGGGCTGAAATGCTGGGCGTAGAGATCTCCGAGTTGATTACCGATACGATTGCAGGCATGCAAGAGGTTGCGGAGGAGATAGGGCTCAAAGGTCATGTCGAGTGATATTCAATTCGGGATTTATGTTCGCCGCAGAGGCGCAAAGAGCGCAAAGGTTAATTTTTCTGGTCTGATTTTTTGAGAGGAAAAATCAGACTAATTATAAGTTTGCCCGAAAGGCTGTCCGCCTGAGGCGTATTAGTTTTCCGCCCTTCCTGTCCGCCAAGATTTTTGGCGGATCAGCGCAAAAATAAAAACAATTACTCTCTGCGTACTCTGCGTCTCTGCGGAGAATAAATTCAACCCCGGCAATCAACAACGTCGAGAATCAATTGATTATCAGCGCTTTTTATTCCGGAACCCCGTATATACCCAGAAGATAACCCACACCAACACCACCGGACCAAGACCCAGATATAAAAACGGGAACAGATCTTTTTTCCAAGGCTCCATAATGACCGCAATCACTGCCGGCCACAGGATAGATGCCGCAATAGCCAGCCGCATTTTTCCGGAAATCACAAAAGGCGGTTTAGATTCAACCTGCCCGCCATCCTGCCCTCTATTCAAAATCCTGGGTAAAAATAAGATCCCAAGTATAATCGCCACCAGAATCAATATTTCCTGAATACCCGTAAACATCAATCCTCCAGAATAAGACCCTCTGGATACCATATCTGCACTTTTAGAACAAGCAACCTCAAAAATGAACGTCCAACGTCGAATAAGTTCCGACACCTATCCTACCTACGTAGCACCAAATCGGAGCAGCCTCATTTCCGACTCGATCGTGGCGCGCGCAGGCCGGTCCTACATCATATTTTCCTATTCGATGTTCGATGTTGAACGTTCGATGTTGGATGTTCGGTCTGTTCGATGCTCATCTTTTCTCAGCCTCCCCCGATACAACGAAAAATAAATCCCCAACGCACAAAGACAGGAAAATACAATCAGCGCCGCCTTGATGCTTTGGATCAAGGCAGGATAGTAATCCTGTGTGATCTGCGCCTTTCCGATAAACAGCGCAAAAATCAATGTGGCAATTCCCATACTGAGCATCTGCCCCAGCAAACGCATGGTACCCACAGAACCGGAGGCAATTCCATAAAAGCGCTTGTCCACGGAACTCATGATGGCGTTCATATTGGGTGATGAAAACAGAGCAAATCCAAATCCGAGGATCATCAGGCTGATGACAATGAACACCAGCACGGTGTTGTTCCCGACAAATGATAAAAGAATGAGCCCCACCGTTGTGAGCGCCATCCCCATCGAGGCGATCACCCGGGGTTCAATTTTATCTGACAATCTCCCCGCCAATGGCGAAAAAATGGCCATTATGATGGGTTGGGAAATCAACACAACTCCGCTAACCTGCGGGGTGAATCCCTTTATGTATTGCAGGTAAAGACTTAAAAGGAAAGTTACCGCAAATGTGGCACTGTAATTGATTAGCGCGGCCAGACAGGAAAAGGCGAATGTCTGGTTTTCTATGAACAGTTTCACTTCGAAAACCGGATTTTGAATTTTTTTTTCCCAATTCACAAATGCACTCAGGGCCAGAACGCCGATAATCAGCAATCCAATACTGGAAATGGCCGGCAGCTCAGAAATTCCGTACATAATCGCAACAATGGCGATGCCATAGATCAGCGAACCGGAAAGATCAAATTTTTCACCCTTGGCCCCGGTCCATTCACCTTTTAACCTGACGATAATCAGCAAAATGAGGAACAACCCCACGGGAACATAGATCAAAAAGATGCTGCGCCATGAAAAATGCTGGGTTAATAATCCGCCGAAAAACGGACCGCAGGAAAGACCAATATAAACCGCAGCAACCGAGATTCCCAGAACCTTACCGCGTTCTTGCGGCGGATATACCGAAGTCAATATGGCAATCCCGGTGGCAAACACCATCGCTCCGCCCGCGCCCTGAAAAATGCGGAAAACGATCAGCATGGAGGCTGAAACAGAAATCGCAATCAACAGCGAGGTAAGCGTAAGTAAAAACTGACCAATCATAAAAATTTTCTTCCGGCCGTATATGTCCGCCAGCTTACCAAGCGGTACCAGGCATACTGCGGCAGCCAGAAGATATGACGTTTGTACCCAGCTCAATAAGACCGCATCGGTTTTAAATTCATTGCCAATCGCCGGCAGCGCAATGTTAATCGATGAAAGCATAAACGGCGTCATAAAAGAGCTCATCGATGCGATGATCAGGGCCGATCGTTTGGTGGTTTTGTCATTCATCAAATTAGTACCTTTCATTTTAATAATCATAATTTTGTGTTCCGTTTTTCATAAAGCATTTAATCATAAAATTAAACCTTAAATCATCGAAGATTTGCCTTCAACCGTGAATATATATTCAACAACAAAAATGAAATGGCCGGAGATTACATTGCTGAAACCATTTTTTACGGCAACGGGTGCATTCTGCATATTTATAATGATGAATAATCGAGAGGATATACAAAATTAAGACACAGCATCTTGGTCCATTTCGACATAAAATATTCTTGACAATGATGCTACTATGTGGTAGGTGAACGTCCGGCCGAATCGACGCGGCTGATGGCATCACCAGCTCCTGCTCTCATAGATTGGGTTTCAAAATCTGAAAAATCGCTCTCAATCCCGAGTTTCATCCCAGCGCATATAGACCGTATAGGTGCCTTTACCGAATATCATTCCAAGTTATTGTTGGTTCAGATAAATGGATTATCAAATCCAATTCCCGACTTTAGCAAATATTACAAATAAATTTTAATCGCTTGCAATTCCCTTTTTTAATCTTATCTATCTGTAATGACAATGATTTTCAAACCATCAATTTTGAAAAAAAATATCTCAGGAGCAACATATATGCTACGCACCGTGCTCTCCAAAATACCCATGAAAGTTTCCGTTCCCCTGCTTCTCACCGCGCCCGTCTTCGTGGCGGTGGTGGTTTTGTCGGCGATAGCTCTCGGCGAAGCAAAATCCGCTGCCAACGATTTAATGGAGCAAAATCTTTCCCAGATCCATAACTATATTAAGGAGCGTCTCAACGACCTGTTGGATTTGCCCAATCGAATTCAACGTGTCAACGCCAATCTGATTTTAACAGAATGGCTTAAGATTAAAAATTTACAGGCATGGCAACAAATGCTGCTTGAACAGGCTCAGACTTTCAAAGGACTTAGCAGCATCACCTGGGGTGGTGCTGATGGCGGCAGTGTTGGAATCGCACGAAACCCGACGGAGTCCGGCTATAGATTCTCTATAAAAAATATCCAGACGGACAAAAACCTCAAAGCGTATTATATCGATGCCCACGGGCACATGGAAAAAGAGCCAAGAGAAAAATTTCCCTATGACCCGCGCGAGCGACCCTGGTATAAGGCGGCGATTGAGGCCGGGCAACCGACCTGGACCAATCCCTATGCACGCATGTACAATGGTGGATCGCGAACCAAATTGGCCATGGGGTATGTACAACCGATTCATGATAACAAGGGGCAGATCCTGGGGGTGATGAACGCCGAGTTGACCATGGACGATATCACACTCTTTCTCGAGAAACTCAGTGTCGGCCGAACCGGCAAAGCCTTTATTATCGACCATGAAGGCAGGCTGATCGGCAGCTCCAGCGGCGTCCTGCTGATCGATGCGGGAAATTTTCCGGTCATCGCCTCGGCTGCCGCCGACAGGGATATTGCCGTTGCAGCCAAGCATATCGAGAAAACTCTGGGCGCTTACAGTGCCATTGATGCACGATATCAGCTTCGTCTGATGATCAATCAAATTCCACACCTGCTGATGGTTTCGCCGTCCAAACATCAAACCGGGATTAACTGGATCATCGCCACGCTGGTGCCCGAAAGCGATTTTCTGAATGAAATTCAAGCCGGCCGCCAGCGAAGCATTCGAACCGGAGTCCTGGTCGTATGTGCTACATTATTGCTGGGCATCGTCCTGGCGGCGATGTCGCTCTGGCCGATGCTGGATCTGGCACGCTACGTTCAAAAGGTTGGGGAGGGCAACCTCGACCAGAAACTGCAGCTCAACTATTCCACCGAGTTTGTGAAGCTCTCACAGCAGATCAATACCATGACCGCGGGTTTGCGAGACCGCCTGCGGCTGCGCCAAGCGCTGGCGCTGGCTCAGGAAGTTCAGCAGAATCTTCTGCCTTCCGATACGCCGAAGATTGACGGGCTGGACATTGTCGGCCACGCCACCTATTGTGATGAAACCGGCGGAGACTATTTCGATTTTCTGGATATCAAGGGCCTGCCGGAAACGACCGCCGCCATTGCAGTGGGAGATGTGGCCGGGCACGGTGTGCCGGCAGCCATGCTGATGGCCACCGCGCGCGGTATATTGCAGAGTCGCTGTCGCCAACCAAGTAGCCTGGCTGATTTGCTTACGCACCTGAACGATCTGCTGGTGGAAGACACCGGTGGTGATGGATTTATGACCATGCTGCTGATGACCGTTGACGCTGCGCGCAAAGAAATGCGCTGGGCCACCGCCGGCCACGAGGTCCCGGTCGTCTATGAACCGCAAAGTGATGAATTCATTAAGCTGAAAGGCACCGGCATGGTTCTTGGTCTGAAAGCAAATAACACATACACCGAAGAAAAATTCACGGATGTCAAATCCGGCCAGATCTATCTGGCCTTAACCGATGGATTATGGGAAACCTTTAATAAAGACGGAGACATGTTCGGCATGGAAAGCGTGCACGAACTGATTCGAAGCTATGCCCATCTATCTGCAGCGGAGATCAGGGAAAAAATCATCGATGAAGTGACGCGCTTCCGCGGACAAGAAAGGCCGGAAGATGATCTGACCTTTATTATCGTAAAGGTATTATAAGACGCTGTCCGGATTGAATTGATCTGCTATGAAGCAAGATAAAGGCCAAGGCAAATAAAAAGGCCACAGACATGGGCAGTGTTTATGGCCTTTTCGATTTTGGCGGTATTCGTATTTAGATGCTATGCACGTTTTCTTCTTCTGCCGAAGTAAACAACCTGAAGCAATAAAACAACAGTATGTGTCGTTTTGTCAATTACAACACAGTCTCGAAAGCAGGAATCCAGTGATTTCAACAGCTTCTGGACCCCGGCGCCTGCCCCGAGCCCCGATCCGGGGTTCGCCGGAGTGACGGAATGGGGCTTTTTACGAATTCATCAATTTCTGTTGCCCGAAATAAAAAAACCCGCAGGCGCGCGCAAATAACTGGGCACGCGCCTGCAGGTCAAATTTACGAAATGATACTATAATTAAGAAATTGTTATCACCAAAAACCCGGCGTTGGGTCGTTTAACTAAAAGTTGCACAGAATCCCCGGATTTATCCTTTAATTCAGACGTCAGGCTTTTTAGCGAATCAACCGGTTTTCGATTGACCTCTTTCAAGAGATCGCCCTGCTGAATACCGGCTGCATCCGCTTTGCTGCCGGGCTGAACACCAACCACCAGAATACCTTTTTCATCTTCGGCGTGCCCAAAGCGACGGGCCGCTTCCGGGGTTAACTCCGTGACCTGCATGCCGAGATCACCGTTGTCTTCCAGCTCTTGCCTGGCAACCAAATCAGCGTCCTGCCGCTTGGCCAATTCTGCATAGAATGTCTCCTCTTTGCCGTTTCTGACCACCGTGATGGCGGTGCGCTTTCCGACTTCAAGGCCGGCAATCGTGGCCGATAGCTCACGACTGGTATTTACGGGTTTACCGTCGACAGCAATAATGATGTCATTGGACTTTACACCGGCTTTTTCAGCCGGATCGCCTTTGAACACCTGGGACACCAGAACACCTTTTTTGTCCTTCATGCCGTAGTATTCGGCCAGCTCGGGGGTCAGGTCCTGAATGCCGACTCCCAGCCAACCCCGGGTGACCGAGCCGTGATCCTTGAGCTGGGCAATGATTCCCTGGGCCATTTTCACCGGAATAGCAAATCCGATTCCCTGCCCCTGGGCAACAATGGCGGTATTAATACCTACCACTTCACCATTCATATTAAGCAGCGGTCCTCCGCTGTTGCCGGGATTAATCGAAGCGTCCGTTTGAATAAAATTGTCATATGGCCCGGCACCAATTACCCGGCCTTTGGCACTCACGATACCGGCGGTCACGGTCTGTTCCAGCCCAAAGGGGCTTCCGATGGCCACCACCCAGCTGCCGACATCAAGGTTATCGGAGTCGCCCATTTCCAATGGAACCAAATCGGACGATCCTTTTATTTTAATCAGGGCTAAATCGGTATTTGGATCACGGCCCACCAACTTGGCATCATATTCTTTGCCGTCGGCCAATTTGACTTTAATCTCGTCAGCGTTGTCGATCACATGGTTGTTGGTAACGATATAGCCATCTTTGCTAATGATAAAGCCGGAGCCCAGGCTGCGCTGCTTAAAATCGCGCGATGGCCCGCGCTCGGAAAAAGGTCCGAAAAATTCATGAAACGGATCCTTTTCGCCACGTGGGTTTTGGGGGCCAAACGGATTTCCAAAGAAATGCCGGAACACCGGACCGCCGCCTTTCATGGTCTTGACGGTGCGAATATTGACCACACCCGGTTTGACCGTTTTGGCAAGCTGGGCAAAATTCATCGGTACCATCTGGACATTCGAATCCACCGGGGTGGGTGCTTTCGCCGCGGTTTCATTCTCGAAACCATATCCCCAGATGAACCCGGCCATTACTATAACGACAATTGCCAATGTAAATTTTTTAGAATTTTTTGTTTTCATTGCTTCACCTCCCCTTCTTGGATAAACCAAACTTAAAAGATTTCTCTTTGCGAGCTTATTCGCCATTGTTGCGAACTTAGTCGCCCACGTTCGCCATGCAAACAATTCT
>JASFPE010000136.1:0-11278 GCA_050116155.1 Desulfobacterales bacterium | reverse complement strand
ACATTACTATCTTTTTGGACTTCTTATCTTGTTTGTCATAATGGGCGCCCATAGCAGCGTATATGCCGATGTTCCGGATTCTCCGATTCTGCTGGCCCAGAATGTTTACTGGGCCCAGAGCAGCCAGGATGCATCTTCGGATGATGAAAAGTCAAAGGAATCGGAGGAGGATGAATACGATGATGAGTACGAAGATGAAATCCAATTAATTGCCGACCCTATCCATGGCGTTAATCGGGGTCTTTATCATTTCAATGATAAGCTCTATTTTTGGGCGTTAAAACCGGTTGCCAGAGGATACGGGTTTATCCTTCCCGAAGTCGTCAGGACCAGCATTCGTAACTTCTTCGATAATGTGCGGTTTCCCGTAAGATTCGTCAACTGCATGCTGCAGGCCAAAACAGACAAAGCGGCAGCGGAATTTGCCACCTTTTATGTAAACACCGTTGTTGGGCTGCTGGGTTTTTTTGATCCGGCCGCCGATGATCCGCGGCTGCATCCCAGCCCCGAAGACCTGGGTCAAACCCTTGCGGTGTGGGGCATCGGCAATGGGGCGTTTCTGACGCTGCCGTTTTTCGGTCCCTCCAGCGTGCGCGATGGCATGGGCAAGCTGGGTGATACATTTCTGGATCCGATCTGGTGGGCCTTTGATGATATCTGGGTGTCACTGGCCATTCGCACCGGCGAAACGGTCAACGCGACGTCGTTACGCATCGGCGATTACGAGGCACTCAAGGAAGCGGCGCTGGATCCTTACGTGGCCATCCGCAATGCCTATGTCCAAAACCGCAACAAACTGATTGCGGAATAGCGCGCCAAAAGGCGCTTTATTCAAAAATGGAACACCTGGTCCTCTGGGCCAGGTTAGAGCAAACTGACTATGCCCTAAACAAAAGCCATGGAATGATGGAATAATGTGTTGAGAAGGATGAGATCTTTTTTCGATAAACTTGGCCTATCAGAGATAAAAATCAGGATAATTTCCGATTTTTATGCCCAATATTCCACCATTCCATTGGATGTCTAAAAGAAAACGCCACCCCTCCGGGGTGAACCCAAAGCTGGCTATTCTGGACCCGGATTCTTTGAAATATAATGAGGAGTTAAAAAAGAGCCTTTATCGAGGCTCTTTTTTATTCGATGGATCTTGTCTTGGAAATCCAGAGTTCCCCTTTGGGGTTGCTGACGCGCTCGATTTCGAATCCAAAATCGGTGTATTGCACGCTGATTAAAAAATAATACTTTTGTCCTGCAACACACGGCACGGTGGCCTGTTTTTTAGAGATTCCCACGGTATGGAATCCAGGCTCTACCAGGAAAGCGATGTGCTCCCCGGAACGAAGACGAGCAATCACCGCCTCATCGAGGATTACATCCAGGGAAAATCCCCATCCAAAAAGGTTGTTGTTTCGAATGATAAATATTTCTGCTGCATCTGTAGTATCAACGCCGGCAGGGAAATTCTCGGTCTTACCGTGGGCACAGGCCGTAAGCAGTAATACGAGGGATAATAAGATAAAATTATTTTTCATTTTTAAATGTCTTTAAATTTGGAATTTATCTGTATCTTATAATAATAAATTAATACCGAATCCGCAATCCCCAAAGCCTTTTTTATTTTGCGGGCTCCTTTCTAAGGCAGGCTACTCAACAACGGCGATCAATGCCGCCTGATCATCATCGGCCGGCAGTCCATCGGCAAAGCGATTTACATCTTCCATGACCGCTTTTAAGATTTTTTGGGGATCATTGTCGCCGTGTTCAGCAAATTGTTCACACAGCCGATCAACCTCGTAACATTCACTGGCGGGGTTGAAGCGCTCCGTAATTCCGTCCGTATAAAGCATCAGGCGATCACCGGGCTGTAACTTTATTTCGCTTATCGGCACATCATCATAGGGTTCGATGGCCATGGGATAAACGCCTTTGCAAGACAGCTCAATGGCTTGCCCATTATTAGGGCGATACAGTATCGGCGGTGGGTGGCCGGCCCGCGCGATTCGCAGGGTCTGTGACTTGGCGTCATAAACAGCGTAGAGCGCAGTGATAAAACTGTTGTTAGAGAGATTGCACAGGTGTGCATTAATATTATACAGCACTTTAGCCGGGTCCGTGGGAGACTCGGGATACGCGCGCAAAAGCGCACAGGTCATGGCAACAAGCACCGCCGCCGGGGTACTGTGGCCGGCGGCATCTGCCATCATGAACCCCCACCGGTTATCGGGAAGCTTAATGATGTCGTAATAATCGCCTCCGGCGTAGCGGCTGGTTTCGTAATATACGGATAGCTTGAGTCCCTCAATTTGTGGTAGCTGCTCCGGTAACAGTTTGCGCTGCTCATCGGCCACAACCTGGAGTTCATGTTCGAGCTCATCGCGCTGCTCTTGAACCTCGCGTTTCAGACGGTAAATTGTCAGGTGAGTTTTCACCCGTGCGATAACCTCATCCGGTTGAAAGGGTTTGGTAACATAATCTACTGCTCCCAGATCCAGCCCCTGGACCTTGTCCTTGGTATCTCCCAGGGCTGACAGGAAAATCACCGGTATCTCCTTTGTGGCTGGATCGGCTTTCAACTGGCGACAGACTTCATAGCCATCTATTCCTGGCATCATAATATCCAGTAAGATTAAATTTGGCAGTGCTTTGCGGGTGATGGAAAGCGCAGCTTCTCCATTCTTGGCCACCAACAGATTGTATCCACGCCCCTCGAGGGTCTGAAACAGCACTTGCAGGTTTGTGGGATTGTCATCGACCAGTAAGATTTTTTCTGCATCCATTTTGTTTTTACCCATCACGTTGTTCGTCTTAATAGTTCGGCTGATAATTTGGTAATACCATCAAAGTCAAATTCTTCGGCCAGGTGAATAATTTTTTGGGCAACAGGAGCCATGACTTCCGTCTGAGATGCCAGCTCTTCCGCGATGGATTTTAGTTTAGTGACATCGCCCATGTCGGCTGCATCACGGATACGGTTGGCAACATCCCGGGCATAATCCGGTGGTAATGAGGTAGTCACATCCCCGGAAAGCTCAGGGGCTTGCGGTGTGGCGACAGGTCCCAGCAGTTGAACGGTATCCAGGGTTTCTTTCAATACGCTTTCCAGTTTGCTTAATTTTTTGTCGAGTTCGTTTGAAAAAGGGGCTCTCTTTTTATCTTTCTTTTTGACCAGTTCTTCCATGTCGATTGCAGCCGCTTGCAAGTCGGTGGCGGCCAGATTTCCGCTGACGCCTTTTAGATTATGGATCAAGCTGTGGGCCAGATCCATATCGCCTGCACCCAATGCTCTCTGGATCTCGGCATGAAGATCAGAATAGTTTTTGGCAAAATCAAACAGCAGCTTTTTATAAAGCTTTGAATTGCCATGCAGGCGCTGGAGTCCGGCTGCCAGATCAAATCCCGGTAGGGTTTGTGGAAAAAAATCCTCAATCGCTGTTGTCGGCTCTGAAACAAGGTGATCTGAGGATCTATCTGGGCCGGCGCTTTTTGAAATTTCGGTTTGTGGCAGCCGCATTGCAACTCGTTCTTCATCTGATCCAATCCATTTTCCTAGTGTTGCAAATAGTTGATCCGGATCGATGGGTTTGGTGACATGGTCATTCATGCCGGCTTGCAAGCTCTTTTCCTCATCGCCAGCCATGGCGTGCGCCGTCATGGCTATGACAGGCACATTTCGGATTTCGGATTTCAGATTTCGGATTTCCCGCGTAGCGGTATACCCATCCATCACAGGCATCTGAACGTCCATGAGAACCGCATCGTAGCGATCTTTTTGCACCGCTTCGACAGCCTCTTTACCATTGTTTGCCAAAGAAACCAGGAGCCCTGCACCTTCCAGAATTTCCTTGGCCACCTGTTGGTTGATTTCATTGTCCTCCACCACCAATACACGCGCGCCACGGATACTTTGCAGGGCTGTGATTTCTGCTTTTTGCAGTGCCATTCGTGAGGTCTCGGAAACCTCTTTGCCAAAGGCCTGCATGATCGTATCAAAAAGCACTGAAGGACTCACCGGCTTGATCAGCAGCCCATCCAGGCCCACGTGCTGAGCTTTTTGCATAACCTCTTCGCGACCATAAGCTGTGACCATGATAATGAAGGGAATCTTGATTAACCCCTTGTGGGTTTTGATTCTCTCCGAAGCCTGGATGCCGTCCATGCCGGGCATCTTCCAGTCCATGACGACCAGCTCGAAAGGATGATCGCGATCGGTGTTTTCAAGTTCGCTGATGCCCTCCTCTCCAGAAGCCGCCAGCGTCACGTCAAAAGAAAACGATTCCAATATGCCCTGCAAAATTTCCCGCGAAGTGGCATTGTCGTCCACCACGAGGATCTTCAGGTGGCGCAGATCCGGTGAAGGTACAAAGCGTCTTCTTTCTTTCTCTTTGCTCAGACCGAAGGTGGCCGTAAAGCTGAAGATCGTGCCCTGGCCCTTTTCACTATCCACCCAGATCTCGCCACCCATCATGTTCACCAGTTTTTTGCTGATCGCCAACCCCAGTCCGGTGCCGCCGTATTTGCGGGTGGTGGAGGTGTCCGCCTGGGTGAACGACTGAAACAGTCTGGCCATCCCGTCTTCAGTCAGCCCGATGCCGGTGTCGCTGACTGAAAATTTCAGGGTGACATTATGCTCGTCTCGCTTTTGCAGTTCCGTTGAAACTACGATTTCACCCGATTCGGTAAACTTGACGGCATTGTTGGCTAAATTAAGAAGAACCTGACCCAGGCGCAGTTGGTCACCGATTAAAAAGCGCGGCACATCCTGTGAGGTGGCAAACAGCACCTCGAGATCCTCTTTTTCTTGCGCTTTTACCGTGACAAGATTTGCCAGGTTGTTTAGCACCTCCTCGAGATCGAAGTTCACGGATTCCATATCCAGCTTGCCGGCTTCGATTTTCGAAAAATCCAGAATGTCGTTGATGATGCCGAGCAGGGAATTTGCGGATGATTGGATTTTCTTTAAATAATCCTTTTGCTTGGCGGTGAGATCGGTTTTGAGTGCCAGATGTGTCATTCCGATGACGGCATTCATGGGCGTGCGGATTTCGTGACTCATATTGGCCAGAAAATCACCTTTGGCCCGGTTGGCTTGGTCTGCTTCGTGTTTGGCCTGGACCAATTCTTCTTCCATGTGTTTGCGCTCGGTAATGTCTCGTAACGACTCGATTCCCCCGACAATTTCGCCTTGGCTGTCATAAAGCAGCCCTGCAGTGGCGGAAAGATATATACCGCCGTCTCCCAGATGCGGATGATAGGACTCCGAAATAAGGATATCTTCTTCTTTTTTGACGGACAGATATTCTTTTTCATAGCTGGCATCCCACTCACGGATCAGATCGATGAGCACCGGCCTTCTTTCACCATAGAAGGGCAGGGCATATTCATAATTGCCTTTGCCGACCATGTCTTTGGCGCCGATCCCGAGCAGTTTTTCCATGGCCTGGTTCCACCTTACGACCTTGCCGTCATTGTCCACCACCCAGGTGGGATCCGGTAAAAAGTCGATAATTTGCGCGAGGCCCTGCTCAGAATTTTTAAGCGCTTCTTCGGCTTTTTTGCGCTCGGTAATGTCGCTAAAAACCACCACACTTCCTGCGATGGAGCCATTTATACGGATGGGGACACAGGTATATTCCACCGGAAAATAGGTGCCATCTTTTCGCCAAAGGATTTCGTCGTCTCGTTTACCAATCGTACCCTGGATCAGGGTATGATGCATAGGACAGTCTTCAACCGGATAGGGTGTGCCATCGGAATGCGTATGGTGGATCAGGGGATGAATCTTTTGACCGACCACTTCCTGAGCCTCGAATCCGAGCATGGCCAATCCGGCCGGGTTAATGAAATTCACCAGTCCATCTTTTCCGACACCGAAGATACCTTCGCCCGCCGATTCTAACAGCATGCGGCTGCGTTCTTCAGCCCGTGCGAGCCGCTCCTGATTCTCCTTCAGTTCGGCCGTGCGCTCTTCGACGAGTTCTTCCAGATGGTCCCGATGCTTTCTCAACTCTTTTTCAGAATCTTTCAGGGCATTTTCCGATGTACGTAATGTGCTGATCATATTGTTGAAGGATTTTGCCAGATGCCCGATTTCATCGTTGGATTGGATGTCTATCTGAAGGTCGAGCTTTCCGGTGCGCGTAATGTGATCGGTTCCACTTGTCAGTTTTTTTAATGGTTTGATGACAAACTTTTGCAGGCCCAAAAGGGTTAAAATGCTCAGCAATAGCAGCGCTATAACCAGAGCAAGAATAATTCCACTGACAAAGTTTCTAACTTCAGTTTCAATTTCTTCGACCGGAATAACGATTCCAAGTTTCCAATTCAGTTCGGGAGAGGTATAAAAGAACAGGTATTTGTCTGTCGATTGTTTTGTCAGAGTTGTAAAACCCTGGGAATTTTCAAATATAGTCTTTAAGTTCCCGCTATAGATGACATTAATATTTTGACTGCGCTGATCTGGATTCCTACTGGCTAAAAAAGCGCCATTTTCACCTATCAAAACCATATAACCATTGCGCCCGACTTTGACATTTTCAATGTATTTTGTAAGGCCGGAAAGGGTTACATCTATGCCTGCAACACCATAGAATTGACCCTGTTCATCTGTCAGGGCGGTAACATTCCCGATATTAATATCTGGAGATGTCACAGATTTGTATGGCGCAGTTCGCATAATTTTTCCAGGATTGTTTTTACCCAGGATGTACCAGGGTCTTCGTCGCGGGTCATATTGGGTCGGTCGGTTTCGTTTATGAGACCGAACGAAGCTGCCGTTTTCCCGTCCCATATAAACTGAATTGGCAAATTTATGCGTTGTGCGATAGTGATTGAAGATATCAATTATTTCTTGTTCCAATTTACCAATATTGTATTGAAATGTTTTTTCATCGGCTTCGGTGAAATTTGTAAAATTTTGATCATTTCTTGATCTCACCTTCTTGTTTGATGCAATGCCTTTTAAATCTGCAGCAACCCCTTGGAAAAAACTTGTCAGGGCAAAATCAATATGGGTCAGCTGGTTCTGAAAACCGCTTTGGATCGTTTCAAATTTGATGTTTCTCAGCTTTGAAGAAAGCAACCCACCCATTAATATCAATGTGGCGGCGCTGATAACCAGATAAAGCAATAATATCTTATACGTTATCTTAAGATTCATTCAATTACTCCGGTAACAATTTCAATTTCTGAGTAATGGATTTTTTTATATGTGCAAGTAGGATTGGATACACGCCAGCGATAATTATCAAATCATTTGATCGCAGTGGCAGATAAATGACGATGAGGAGAAAAATCAATGCTTTCAGTCAAAGTACACCTATTAACGCGAAGCCTTTTGCATGGTGTCCAGATAATTATCCAGTTCTTCAATGCTGGCAAACACTTGCAGTGAAGGCAGTGCATTGAGAATATCAAAAACTTTTTTAATTTGCGGCTGAAGTTTCATGAAAATGACCTTGCCGTTGTGTTTTTGCATCTGCTTTTTGGTTTTCAATAGGACGCGCACCCCCATGCTGTTTAAATAATCCAAAAATTCCATATCAAAAACAATGACATCCGGTGTTTTTTTTAAAATAGAATCTACTTCTTCTTCCAGAACAGAATAGGTTCTGGCATCAATAGAGCCGATTGGAGATACAGTGATTACACCAGCCTTTTTTTGATCAACCTTGACTTTCAGCGACATATGTCCTCCTATCGTTTAACTTAAGCTAAAGTTAGCTTATGCTAAACCATCTTTTGAAAATGGACTTCAGCGATTTTTGTTTTTCTATCTCTTTACTGATCAGGGACTGGGGAGCCATATTCTCCGGCCACCATTCTACGGAGTCAAATGAAAACGGCAGCACGCTTTGCAGCGCTGGAATTAACTTCTCCTCAACCAGGACATTTTCCCGCTCCTCCAGCGATCTAAAATGGATGGTTAATTCTTCAACATACCAATCTTTAATGTGTGCTAAAGAATCCAATGAAACTTTATTTACCTTATCAAAGCTTCTGCCCAGACCGGGACGGATCGAATCATCGGTTAGATTGCCAAAAATGTTGTTCAGGCTGGCTTTTAATTTATCATCCCCATCAGTATTTATGATAAATGTCAGCGTCAATTGCCCACCACCATATGGCCGCTGGAATTTAGAGATTTTAATGACCCCCTCTTTATCCACATCATTGTCTTCCAACCGGATAGAAAAGCTTACATAGGCAATCATTTTTTCATGGGATTTTATGGTGAGATAACTCTTTTTAGGGTCAAATTCTCCGGTCATCTACGAAATCTCCTGAAGACACTTTAATAAACACCTATCCGAATTGCTGTTGTTTGTATAACAGAGATGTTAAAGCCTTTCAATGGGGAAAGCCCGATTGTTCAGACTCCAGTACATCCATGGCTTTACGGTCGAATTCGGCAATCACCTGGGCACCCAGCAACAGGATGATCACGGCGACTTCTATGCTAAGCAATGCCACCACGGCGGTAGCCAGGGAGCCATAGATGACATTTACCAGAGACAGGGCTGAATAATACCAAACCAGGATATGGCGAATAATTTCCCACAAAACCGTTGCCGTGATGCCGCCGATAAGGGCGTGGCGAACAGAGATTCGACCTACGGGCATGACCATATATAAAGATGTCAGCATGATCACCATCCCCACCATGCCGGACAAATACAATGAAATCCTCGAAGTAGCTTCCAGGCTCAAATCCAAACCGAAAATGATGATATGAGTGTGTTTCAGGGCATCCAGTGCACCGGCAACCAACGTAACCACCAATAATCCAAGTCCCAGCAGAAATATATATGCATAAGGTATAATGGCTGAGATTAAAAAATGGCGCCGCAATTTTCTCACTCGGTGAGAAAAAATAACTGCCATGGCGCTCTCCAGCACGGTAAACGCCATGGAGCTGAAGAATAACATAAACAGGATACCGAAAATGCCTACCAATTCTCGCCGGTTCAGAAATCCCCAGACCTGACCGGCCACGCGTTCAGCGTGTCCGGGGATGACGAGCTTTAGATTTGTTAGGATGGTATTGTAGAGCTGCTGTTCATCTATAAAATGGGACAAGCCGACTAAAATGAGGGCGAACATTGGGATTATCGACAACAGCGTGTAATAGGCAACCGCACCGGATAAAAGCATGCCCTGATTGGCTCTAAAATTGCGGAGCACCTGGAGCAGAAAACGACCAGGTCGCCGTACCGTCATTGCCGTAATCTTTGGATTGCGTTTCATCAGCTGATCATTTTTTTTGAAATATGCGGCCAAGCGAAATATTATTTATTATCCCATTTTAAGTTTTTGAGAACGGCAAATTGGCTGTTTTTCGGTGTGCGATGACAGGTACAATTCTCCCTATTTAGATCCGCACCGCATTTTGAGCAGAGCCCTTTGCATTGTTGTTGACAGAGAGGCCGTATCGGAAAGGCCAGAACGGCTTGTTCCTGAATGCCCTCCGTTAAGTCGATCTCCTCGCCGTTGAAAAAGATCAGTCCCAAATCTTGCGCCTTAAGCTCTAATTCTTTTTGATGATCGGACGCTTCGATATCTTCGAGGATGCTGCGTGTATAGGTCAGATCAAAACGTGAAGCCAATTGTGTTTCGTAGGCCTGCAGACAACGGCTGCAGAACAGTCGAACGCGAGTTTCGAGGTTTCCTTCCACCTCGATGATATCACTGATCTGATAGATCCTCAGCCGGATCTTGATCGGGACAAGAACATCACACTCTTTTTGCTTGATCATGTCCGCCAGGACAGGAAACGTCTCCGGCTTTTCCTCAAATTCAAGCAGTAGTTCTCTTTCGGTTAGTTGGTCGAGATGAATACGCATCATCGGGATTTAATTGATACATGTTCGGGCCTAAAAAAACTTGCGACGGAAAAATAGATGTCAATAATTGGGGCGATCGCTTTATCATTTATAACTTTGTGTTTTTTCCTTAATATATATCTGTAGACATGATAAAACAAATTTTAGTTCGAATCTACCCCTTTTATCAACCAGCTTTATTATTACTTGACGATGAGCGATATAGAAAAGAGAAAACACTCAACTTCGAAAAAGCCAGCAGATACCCAGGCGATTTCAACCTGTATTCGGTGTGGTACGTGCTGTAAAAAAGGGGGACCTGCTTTTCACCGCGCAGACAAACACCTGATTGAAGAAGGCATTATTGATTCTCGATGTCTCTATACGATACGCAAGGGGGAACTTGCATATGATAATGTAAGAGACTGTCTGATACCCGCAGATTCGGACATCATTAAGTTGAAGGGCAAAAATGATTCGTGGACATGTATTTTTTTTGATGAAAATCAGACGGCTTGCCGGATTTATGCCAATCGACCGCTGGAATGCAAAGCGCTTAAATGCTGGAACACATCAGAAGTTGAAAAGATTTACACCAAAGATCGTCTGACACGTGCCGATTTAATATCGGAAATCGAAGGGCTCTGGGATTTGCTTGAAGACCATCAGCGCCGTTGTGATTATGGAACCATCCATAAATTGGTGAAGGCACTGGATGGTGCTGACAAAAAGAACGCCCGACAGCAACTTGTCGAAATCATCCAATATGATATTGAAATTCGAAAACTGGTTGCTACCAGGGCAGAATTGGATGTGGAAATGATGGATTTTCTATTTGGCAGGCCACTGACGATAACCATTAAGAATTATGGTATCAGAGTTCAGCAAAGCGGCAAAAAAATAATCCTGATGCCGGAAAACCGGCGTTAAGTATGCTGCTGATTGAAAGTGCTTTAAGCAATCGATCCATTGAGAACCCATGGCTCTCTTAAATCTCCGATAACTCATTTTCACTTATCTGTTCGATATCTTCCTGATCCATCTCGGGCGTCGTGCCAGATTCGGATTCGTTGTCGACTGATGCCAATTCTGATACGGCCTCGCCCCAGATGTATTTTCCGTACTTTATGTAGCCCTGAACATTGTTCAAACGGGGATCCGCGACCGGATCAACCGGAGTGACATGGCCATTGATAAGGGGTTGAAGATATTCGGCCAATTCCCTGCAACCGCCGCCGGTTAAAACGATCGTGTCTATATCCCAGTCATCGGACCACAGGCGATCGATGTCGCTGGCAATCGACCCGGCCAATTGAGAGTAAACCTGGTCTCTTATTTTTGTAAATGTAAATCCATGGCCCCTCATTTTTATCGATCCGGTCTCAGCCGCTCGATAAAGGCGATAAAGCTCAACACTCACACCGCATTTTTCCCGCAATTTATTTGCAATCACGTTAAAT
>JASFPE010000135.1:0-11281 GCA_050116155.1 Desulfobacterales bacterium | reverse complement strand
TTGTCTGTGATGTTTTCTTAAATTTTCGCGGATACGGTCAAATACAATGATGGTATCATTTAACGAATAACCGATGATGGTCAACAGTGCCGCAATGATCGGCAATGTAAACTCTTTGTCAAATATAGAAAACACACCGACGGTAATGATAACATCGTGGATGAGAGCAACAATGGCACCCATGGCGTATTTTAATTCAAGGAACCAAAAGAGAATCAATGTGACCACCAGAGCCGCTACGATAAGGAAAGGAATGCTGACATCAAACAGCTTGAATACATAAACGGCGCCAATGAGTGCTCCAGCCATCACTGCGCTGATTAGCCATTTTAGCTCGAAGCGACCTGAGATATATATGGTGATAAACAGCAGTGCGTAAAACATAGCAAATAATGCCTTTTCCCTCAGATCTTTACCTACCTGGGGACCCACCATTTCCAGACGACGAACCTCAACTTCGGTTCGGGAGCTTTCTTCCAGAGCCTTTTTCAGGTCTGATGAAAAGCCTTCGGTTGTCACCAGAGGGCTCTCGGTGCGGATGAGATATTCATTGGCCGATTGTTCACCAAATTCTTGAATAGATGAATTTTCAATCCCAATGCTCGCCAGGCCGGAATTGATATTGCTGGTATCCACTGCAGAAACAAACTTGACCTGAATGAGAGTCCCGCCGGCAAAATCAATACCATATTTCGGACCTTTGTGGAGAATCAGTGATCCGATACTGATAAAAATACATGCAATGGAGAGAATGAAGGCAATCTTTCGTTTACCGATAAAATCCAGGTTGATATCCCGTTTTATTAACTGCATGGATGTTCCTCTTTATGAGCTAGCCTCGTCTGAATACCCCAAAGCGAAAAATTTCATGGTTTATCAATCATAGGTCATATACTGACCGTTTTCATTTTGCGCGTCATTAATATGTAGTCGAAAATCATCCGCGACATGACCAGGGCGGTGAACATGCTGGCAATGACCCCCAGACTCAAGGTGATGGCAAATCCTTTAACCGGCCCGGTGCCAAACTGAAACAACACCACTGCGGCAATCAGGGTGGTAATGTTCGCATCAAGAATGGTTAAGGTGGCCCGTTCGTATCCGGCATCCACCGCGGCTCTGGGTGTTCGACCCAGGGCCAGTTCTTCTCTGATGCGCTCAAATATGATCACATTGGCATCTACCGCCATGCCGATGGTAAGGATAATGCCGGCGATACCCGGCAATGTTAGTGTAGCCTGGAAGCCGGCCAATCCACCGGCAATCAAAACAATGTTAAGGGCCAGTGCAAAATCCGCAATGATTCCTGATCCTTTATAGTAAAGGATCATAAACAGGACGACCAGGAAACCGCCAATACACATAGAGATAAGCCCGGCCCGAATTGAATCCGCACCCAGGGAAGGGCCAACCGTCCGTTCTTCCAGAATAACAACGGGTGCCGGAAGTGCACCGGCGCGCAGAACAATGGCAAGATCCCGGGCCTCTTCCATGCTGAAGTTACCTGTAATGCGGGCCTGACCCCCGGCAATTTTTTCTTGAATGACCGGGGCCGATGCCACCTTTTGATCCAATACAATTGCCAGGCGTTTGTTCACATTTTCGCCGGTGATTCGCTCAAAGATTCTTGCTCCCTTTTTATCAAAGTCCAGTGAGACGTACGGTGTGTTGTATTGTGAGTCTATTTGTACCCTGGCATCCGTAAGATAGGCGCCGGTCAGCAGAGTGCGTGTTTTTAGCAGAAACGGCGTTTTGCTCTGGCGTTGGGTCTCAGGATCTTGATCGATTTTATAAAGCACCTGTCTGCCGGGTGGAACATTGCCCTTCAGGGCCGCCTGAAGGTCTCCGGTGTCATCCACCAACTTGAATTCCAATAAAGCTGTTCGCCCGATCAGATCTTTTGCTCGTTGGGGATCTTTGACCCCGGGCAGCTGGATTAAAATGCGTGTGCCGCCCTGGCGGCGAATATCCGGTTCTGAAACACCAAATTGGTCGATTCGGTTTCGGATGGTCTCAAGTGCCTGGTCAACAGCCAATTTTTCTATATGAGCGGATTCGCCATCCGGAATTGCCAGTGTAATTAAAACCATGCCGTTGTCGGTTGATTCTGAAAGCGTAAGGTCCCTGAACTCATCATCCAGAAGTTCTCTGACGCTAGCGGCTGTTTCCTCGTTTTTCACTCTGACGGAGATTTTGATCTCCTCGATTCGATCCACGGCTACATTTCGAATTCGTTTTTTCTTGAGACGCTCCTTAATTTCCTGAGCAATGCGTTCTACGTTGCTTTCAACGGCCTTTTCGGTGTCCACCTCCAGGACCAGATGCATGCCACCCTGGAGATCCAGACCAAGATTAATTTGTTTGTGGGGCCATAGACTCGGCTTAAAAGTCGGAAGGATATAAATAATCGCCGCCACAATCACCGCAAAAACCAAAAGCAGTTTCCAGGAGAAATGTTTCAACGGTCGCTCCCTTTTCGCTAATTTGTGTCTTCTTCAAACGGTCGGCTGAATCACGCCTTTTGGCGATTGCCTATTTTTTGTCGGATTGACTCTGAGAAGCCGGCTGAACCATTGCCGATACGTTGCCACGGGCAACTTTAACCCGCACCTTATCAGCAATTTCGACGGTTAGGGTGGTGTCATCCAGGCCGGTTATACGGCCGTGTATCCCTCCACTGGTGACAATTCGGTCACCTTTTTTGAGGCTGGATACCATTTGGCGATGTTCTTTGCTGCGTTTCTGCTGGGGTCGGATAAGCAGAAAATAAAAAATGACGAACATTAAAATAAGTGGGATAAACCCTGTGAAACCACCGGCGCCGCCTTCTGCGCCGCCACCCGGAGTTAATGCATAAGCGATGTCAATCAAGATAAACCTCCTTGCGAAAATAGTCTTTCAAATTAGATTGAATTTTTCCTGCCATCGATTTGCCTGAAATGATTATAGGTTTACAATTTATATTTTAATATTCAGGCATTTTTCAAAAATGGCGCTGATATACTGTATCTGATGTCTTTCGTCAACCCTGAATCGAGTTTAGCTCGATTCAGGGTTATTTGTCATTGACGATGATTTGACTCTCCCCCGGTGCCATTGACCGATCTCCGGCGATTTCGATGGTAAGATCGCGCCGGTGCTCTATTTCCACAATTTCTTTGCGCTTTTTATTTAATAGATAGTCAGCAACTTCAAAGGGCACGATCCCCTTTACATTGGAGCTGTCCTGTTTCAGTGTTTCCAAACTCAGTTTGCGGAGGAAAGCAATTCCCAGGGTTTCAGGCGATGGCACCAGCCCCTTGCCTTTACAATAGCCACAGGGGTGGTAACTTCCGAATTCGATCGATGGTCTAATGCGCTGCCGGGACATCTCCATCAGTCCGAATCGGGATATTCTGCCGACGGTGGTTCTAGCGCGATCCTCTTTTACATTGATTCTCAATCTACGTTCCACTTCGGCGCGGTGCTTTGGATCCTTCATGTCGATAAAATCAATGACAATCAATCCTCCCAAATCTCTTAATCTAAGTTGACGTGCAATTTCTTCGGCTGCTTCGAGATTGGTTAAATAGGCGGTTTGCTCAACGGATTTTTCATGCGTCGATTTACCGGAGTTGACATCGATCGATACCAGGGCTTCGGTTGGCTCAATCACAATGGTACCACCGGATTTCAGGTGAACCCGGCTTTCATAAATGGATGCAATTTGATCCTCGAGCTGGAATTTGGCAAATATCGGTTTGGCGCCTTTATACTGTTTAACGATTTTAGCGTGTTTGCGGGAAATAATCTTTAAAAAGTTTTTGACTTCAAAATGAACGGATGCATCGTCGACGAGAATCTCTGTGACATCCGGAGTGAAATAATCTCGAATTGAGCGCAAAACCAGTTGTCGTTCCTTATAGAGCAGGGCGGGGGATTTTTCCTTCATGACGCTGCCCTTAATGGTTTTCCAGAGGCGTAAAAGATATTTTAAGTCCCGAGTTAACAGGGTTTTCGTGCAATTCTCGCCGGCTGTACGGACAATCACGCCAAAACCATCCGGTAATTTAAGCTTTTCCACAAGATCCTTTAGCCGGTTGCGTTCGTCTTCATCGGCAATTTTACGCGATATTCCTCTCGTATCACTTCCGGGCATCAGCACCAAATGTCTTCCGGCCAGTGATATATAGGTAGTGAGCATGGCCCCTTTTTTGATCAAAGGCTCTTTGGTGACCTGCACCATCAACTCCTGCCCGCGTTTAACGAGATTTTTTATATCCCGCTCTCCCGCATCGATATCCTGAAAATAGTCACTGTGAATTTCATATTTTTGAAGAAATCCGTTGCGCTCGGCGCCATAATCAACAAACACGGCTTGAAGGCTCGGCTCTATTCGGGTGATGGTTCCCTTGTAAATATTGCCCTGGGTGATTTCACGGGCAGCACTTTCAATGTAAAATTCTTCCAGTCGGTTGTTTTTAACGATGGCGACTCTGCATTCTTCAGGGTCAACCGCGTTGATTAGAATTTTCATTCCCATTCGGCCTTATCCTTGTTTGGTTGTTTTCAAATCCCGCCGCGGCGGGATTACAACCGCTAACTTTTCGGCCCATGGCCGGTACCCTGCCTTTATTTGGGCCATAAGGCATTAACAAAGGCGGGTGGTCGTTGATTCTCACATTGGATATAAATTTTTATTGCCTTAGCATATATAATCATTATTTTTTCTCAATTATAACCTATAGTTTTATAACTTGAATATGAAATTGTTATAAACAAGTCAATTCTTTTCTATCAGTAGATTCTTGCTGGTAACATAGATTTCAGGTAAATTTAGGGTTCAGGGTTGCGCTTTGCGGGTTTAGTTTTTGTTTTTCCGCATTCCCAATTCCCAATTCTTGATTTCCTAAATTAATTACCCTGAAACCTGAAACCTGAAACCTGAAACCTGATATTTGACTGTCTTGCTATTTGTATCATATTATGGCATGAAACATTCGGCCGGTATCACGTGGCGTGTGCATGAAATCAATCCCAAAATGAGGTAATGACAGGTAATGGACCCTAAATACGATCCGAAAAAAATCGAACCGAAGTGGCAAGCTTATTGGGAGTCATCTAAAATCTTTAAAGTTAAAAAAGACCCTGCCAGGGAAAAGTACTATCTTCTGGAGATGTTTCCTTATCCCTCAGGCAATATTCACATGGGACACGTACGCAACTATTCCATAGGTGATGTGGTGGCGCGTTATAAACGTATGCGGGGCTTTAATGTGCTGCATCCCATGGGATGGGATGCATTTGGCATGCCCGCGGAAAATGCGGCCATCGCCAATAACTCCCACCCGGCCAAATGGACGTATCAAAATATCGACGCCATGCGCACTCAATTAAAGCGTTTGGGTTTCAGCTACGACTGGGATAGAGAAATCGCCACCTGTAAGCCCAATTATTATCGCTGGGAACAATGGCTGTTTCTGAAGATGTACGAAAAGGGCATGGCATATCGCAAAGAATCCTTTGTGAATTGGTGTGAAGCCTGCCAGACCGTATTGGCCAACGAACAGGTCGAGGCGGGATTGTGCTGGCGTTGCGGCCAGCAGGTGCGCCAGCAGAAACTGTGGCAGTGGTTTTTTCGAATCACCGATTATGCTGATGATCTCCTGGAACACTGTGATAAACTCCCCGGCTGGCCTGAGAAAGTAATTACGATGCAGAGAAACTGGATCGGGAAAAGCTATGGTGCGCAAATTCGGTTTCCGATCGAAGATCGGGATGACATGATTCCTGTATTTACAACCCGGCACGACACGGTTTTCGGCGCCACATTTATGGTTTTGGCTCCGGAGCATCCCCTGGTGGCGCAGCTTTCGCAGGGCACACCACAGGAAAAAGAGGTTCAGGCTTTTGTTGAACGAATATCCCTGCAGGACCGTACCGCCAAGTCTATTGAAGATTATGAAAAAGAAGGGGTGTTCATTGGGCGCTATTGTATCAATCCGATGACCGGCAAACGCATCCCCATTTATACGGCCAATTTCGCGTTGATGGAATATGGTACGGGAGCAGTGATGGCGGTACCGGCACATGATCAGCGTGATTTTGATTTTGCCAAAAAATATGGTCTGGATATCATCGTGGTGGTCAGTCCGGAAGAAGAAAAGCTTGAATCAAATACAATGACTGAAGCTTATGTGGGCGAGGGCATCATGGTTAATTCCGATCAGTTTGACGGATTGGAAAATAAGGAAGCCATGAAAAAAATCGCTGCCACCCTTACGGAACAGGATCTGGGGGGAGAAACGGTCAGCTTCCGGATAAGAGATTGGGGCATCAGCCGGCAGCGATACTGGGGAGCTCCAATTCCTGTAATCCATTGCGAATCCTGTGGCGTCGTACCAGTGCCAGAAGAAGAACTTCCCGTCATCCTGCCCGAAGACGCAGATATGCTTGAGGGCGGAAAATCGCCGCTTCCCGAACTCGATGATTTCGTGCAGGCAACGTGTCCGAAATGCGGCCATTCGGAGGCTCGCAGAGAAACCGATACCATGGATACCTTTGTAGAGTCATCCTGGTATTTCGATAGATATTGCAGCCCCAATTGCGACAGCGGCATGTTCGACAAGGAGGCTGTGGATTATTGGATGCCGGTTGATCAGTATATCGGCGGGGTCGAGCATGCGATTTTGCATCTGCTTTATTCAAGATACTATACCCGCGTGTTAAAGGATCAGGGGCTGCTTAAAGTTAAAGAACCGTTTACGCGTTTGTTAACCCAGGGCATGGTGTGCAAGGAGACCATGTCCTGTCCCGACCACGGATTTCTGCTACCCGAGGAGGTCATCGCTGAAAACGGAAACCGCCTGTGTAAGAAATGCAGCACGCCCGTGACTCTGGGGCGGGTGGAGAAGATGTCCAAATCAAAAAAGAATGTTGTGGATCCCAATATCTTGCTGGATAAATACGGTGCCGATACCACTAGATTCTTTTGTTTATTTGCGGCACCTCCCGAGCGCGACTTGGAGTGGAGCGAGCAGGGAGTTGAAGGTGGATCTCGCTTTTTAAATCGCGTCTGGCGGTTGGTTGCGGGTGTCATGGATACCATAAAAGATGTAACCGCATTTGATGGGAGCCCGGGTAATCTTGATGGTCAAAATAGGGAGCTTTATAAAAAAACGCACCAAACCATCAAAAAAGTCACCAACGACATTGAAGATCGTTTTCACTTTAATACCGCCATCAGTGCGATTATGGAGCTGTTTAATGCGATGTCGGCCATCGAACTGCAAGAAGATAACCCCCAGCAGGCGGCCGTGATGAGATTTACCGTGGAAACTCTTGGGTTGCTGCTTTCGCCGATTGTGCCCCATTTTGCCGAAGAGCTCTGGGAGGCGTTAGGATACAAATCCAGCATCTTGCTGGCCCCCTGGCCATCATATCGCGAGGACGCGCTGGAAAAAGATGAGCTCTTAATTGTGATTCAGGTCAATGGAAAGCTTCGCAGCCGATTCAACATTGATGTTAATGCAGATGATGAAACCATCAAGCAAAAGGCCCTGTCCGACGAAAAGGTACAAAAATTCATTGCAGGCAAAAAAATTAAAAAAGTGATTGTCGTTAAGCATAAGCTGGTCAATATCGTCGTTTAACGCCAAATGGCATGGGGCATGGGGTTAAAGGCATGGAGTTTAGTGCGAAGGGTATAACGCAAGGCGTAAACACCAATTTTTCAGACTTTTCCTTTAACGCTATGCCTTATGCGCCATGCGCTATGCGGTGATGTGGATTGGAATGAAACTTAAAAGCACAACCATCTATGTAAATTTATTTTTCATTTTAGGGATACTTGGTTGCGGGTATCATTTTCCGGGTGGTGGACAATTCCCGGAAGGTGTCAGCCAAATTCATATAGAAGTATTTAACAATAAAAGCTCTGAATCCGGTGTGGAAAATATCGTCACCCGCAATATGATCAATGAATTCACACTGCGCCAGGAAGAAAGCCTTGCCACCAGCATCGATACTGCCGATGCTATTTTGGGAGGTGCTGTCACGGGAATTTCAATTCGCACCATTGCCAGCAAAGGTGAGTCATCCGCTAGTGAAAGACGGGTGACGGTCTCTGTAGATTTTAAATTGACGAGAAAAGATGGCCAGTTGATCTGGGCCGCCAAGGGAATTACTGACAACGAGGCTTATCCAGTTTCTACTGACAAGAATGTAACTGAAAACAATAAACGGATAGCCATCGATGATGCTTCGAAACGAATCGTGGAACGGGCGCTGAATCGCCTAACCGATGATTTTTAAGATATCCTAAAAATGGGCCGCCTTGCTGCAAGTCTCAGCATGGCGGCCTTTTTTTATGTGTTAACGGTGTTAACTAACTTGGAAAGACGTGATATTTTTCGCGCAGCTGTTTTTTTATGAATAACCCCTTTTTTGGCCGCATTATCAATCGTAGACTGGACTTTTACCAGGCTGCTCTGAGCCGCTTCCCTGGATGATTCACTTACCGCCAAACGCACATCTTTAGTCCGGTGCTTTATCCGGGTTTTCACCGCTTTATTGCGTACACTGCGTTTAATGTTTTGCCGAACGCGTTTTTCTGCTGATTTGTGATTTGCCAACGAATTATCTCCTTTTCTAAACCTTAATAAACTCGTATTAATATAAAACCGATATGGGGATGTCAAGGTTTTTTCTACATCGCAAAGGGATCTTTGACAGAGGTTCAAACTCAGCTTGAAATAGCCTATGAAATTGATTACTTAGATGATACAATAACCAATAGGCTACTTGAAGAATGTCAGGAAATTGGGAAAATGCTAGGCGGATTGATTAAGGCCCGCAACTAGTTCTCCAATAGGCTATAATGTAACGATACCTATTACCTATAATCCATAACCTACTTTAATCCTATTATCTATAACCCATAACCTATAAACTATTCTTTCTATGTCCGAAAACTCCCGTATGGTAAAAGCTGCCGGGGTGGTGGGGGCAGCAACCTTGCTGAGCCGTATCCTCGGTTATGTTCGAGATGCTGCCATCGCCTGGTTTTTTGGGGCCGGACTCAGCACGGATGCCTTTATTGCCGCATTCCGAATACCCAACCTTTTACGACGACTCTTTGGTGAAGGCTCGTTAAGCAATGTTTTCGTGCCGGTATTTACTGATTATATCGCGCGAGAAGGGCAATCCGAAGCTTTTAAATTGGCAAGGTCGGCACTCTGGTTGTTATCTGCTGTTTTGGTGGTTATTTCACTGTTCGGAATTTTATTAGCCCCTCTGATTGTACATATCATTGCTCCCGGATTTGCAGGTACTGCGAGCAAGCTTCCGCTTACGGTGACCCTGACCCGCATTATGTTTCCTTATATTTTTTTTATTGGCCTCGTGGCGCTTTGCATGGGGATCTTAAATGTGCTCGGACATTTTGCTGCACCAGCACTGGCACCGGTTCTTTTAAACCTTGCCATGATCAGCTCGGTTTTAATTATATCTCCGCATCTGAATAAGCCCGTGTTGGGACTTGCCATCGGGGTTGTCTGCGGTGGCGTGATGCAACTCGGTTTACAGGTGCCGTTTTTAATTCGATACGGCATAAAATTTTGGCAACAGACGACTTTTTTTCATCCCGGCCTGAAAAAAATCGGCAAGATGCTGGCTCCGGTTATTATCGGCGGTGCCGCATATCAATTGAATATTCTGGCAAGTACATTGTTGGCATCCTTTCTCAAAGAAGGCAGTGTCTCCTATCTTTATTACGCCGATCGACTGGTTCAATTTCCGCTCGGAATTTTCGCCGTAGCCACTGCTACGGCGGTATTGCCGGGTTTATCCAGGCAAGCAGCCGTAAAAGATGTTAAAGCTCTCAAAGCGACATTTGCCTATGCAATTAAATTGATATTGTTTGTCACCATGCCTGCAATGGTGGGTCTGATTGTTTTGCGCGAACCCATTGTTGCCTTGCTGTTTCAACGGGGAGAATTTGGGTCTGACGCCACCGTGTTGACTGCCTATGCACTTTTGTACTATGCTATAGGTCTATGGGCGTTTTCAGCGGTTCGAATCGTGGTGGCCACATTTTTTGCCATGCAGGATTCCCGGACACCCGCGCAGACTGCTGTTATTTCTATAGTGGCCAATATTCTATTTGGAATCATATTGATGAGACCGCTCGGCCATGGGGGCCTTGCACTGGCAACCACGCTGGCTTCCGTCGTAAACCTCGGGCTTCTGATCAAGGCACTGCGGATAAAGCTCGGTCAACTGGGATGGAGAAGCATAGCTTTATCAGCCTGTCGAACCATGGCGTGTTCCGGAATCATGGGTATCGTGGTTTGGAAGCTGGCAGTGGCTTTGATTCCATCCGGCGCTCAATCGATGCCGGTTTTATTAACGGGATTAATGGTGAGCATTGCCGCCGGCTTTCTGACATACGGCACTGTCTCCTATCTCATCAAAAGCCCGGAATTTGTTAGCATTGTGACAGAAGTAAAAAATAGCTTCAGAAAAAAATGACCAAAAAGCAACATTTCATTATATCCATTGCCGTTTTTTTGCTTGTTTCATTGTTCTTTTTTATTTTGTACAGTGAACATGGGCTTTATGATCTGAATCTGCTCAAAAAGGAAAGAGACGTACTGGTTGAAAACAATGGGCAGCTCACACAAGAAAATCTGTTTTTAAGTGTTGAAATAGATCGCCTGGAAAATGATCCTAAGTATATCGAAAATATTGCGCGGCAGGAACTGGGTATGATTGCTGAAGATGAACTGATTTTAAAGCCCAAAAAAACACCGGATCCTTAACTTCTTCGATGGGGTTTGACAATCATGATTAAAGATCCTGATTTTTACACCGTTACCATGGCAAGGGTATACGAGGATCAGGGGCATTGGGAAAAAGCCGCTGAGATATACCGATATTTGCTGGAACAGGAGCCCGAAAGGCTAGATATTGCAGATGCGCTGGCGGAAGTTGAGAAAAGATTAGATGAGGGGATAACTAAAAATGCGAATGATCTGACACCGTTAATCGGTGAGTGGATTCATCTAATGTTTCGATATAAACGGTTGCAAAAACTGCGACAACTCAAAGATCAACTGCAGCGGCCGGTGATATCAGAGTAAATGCCTCAGGTCGAGGGGTCACCCTAATTGGACTTGTGGAATGCTGGAATATCGGGTACGCAGTGAAGCTTTAGCACTATTCTTTTTCTTCTTCAGATTTTTTTTCTGATTTACCTTCTCCGAACATGTCCGTAACTTTTCCTTTTGAGAAAAATACCGCA
>JASFPE010000134.1:0-11306 GCA_050116155.1 Desulfobacterales bacterium | reverse complement strand
GGCCGTTCTAATTTGATCACGCGGGCTCCAAAATCGGCCATCACCATGGAGCAGAAGGGCCCGGGTAGAAGCATGGAAAGATCCAATACGGTAATATTGGAAAGGGGGCTATTCATGATGCACCTCCTGATGCCATCGTCGTATAGATGTGCCCGATGTCCACGCTGCGGTCAATTGCTTCCATTGTTTGTTCCAGGGTATTGTTGCGAGGTCGTTTTGATTTATTGTTCTTTTTCAGTAAAATGTCTGCCGATGACGATTTTTTGAATTTGGCTCGTGCCTTCATAGATCTGTGTAATTTTTGAGTCGCGAAAAATCCTCTCCACGGGAAAGTCCCGGCAATAACCATAACCTCCATGGATCTGAATCGCATCGGAAGCCACGCGTTCAGCCACCTCCGAGGCCATGAGTTTGGCCATGGAGGCCTCGGCTGCAAAATCTTCACAGCCCTGATCCATCAGTCTGGCCACATGCAGCACCGATTGCCATGCCGCTTGAATGCGGGTGGCCATTTCGGAAATCATAAATTGAATGCCCTGATGCTCGATAATCCGCTTGCCAAACTGTATGCGCTGGTTGGCATAGGATACCGCTGCCTCAAAGGCCGCCTCGGCGACGCCAACGGCCTGGGCCGCAATATTGGGCCGGGAATCGTTTAAATAATCCAATAGAATCTTGAACCCTTGGCCGGGGGCTCCGATCAGATGATCAGTCGGTACGTGACAATCCTCAAAAATTACCTCTGCCGTACTGGATGCCCGCACCCCCATCTTGGCCTCTTTCTTGCCCACACTGAAACCGGCCATATCTTTGGTAATGATGAAAGGACTCAGGCCCAATATCTCATCCTTTTCCTTAACCTTTAAGAAAACGGTCAGGACATCCGCCGCATCGCCGGTCGTCACAAACGCTTTCGTTCCATTGATAAGATAACCGTCTGCTGTTTTCACCGCCGTAGATCTCATGGATCTGACATCGGAGCCGGCATGACTCTCTGTCATGGAAATGGCCCCCAGCGCACCTTCCAGGAACATGGGCAAAAATTTTTCTTTCTGTTCAGGGGTGCCGAATTTCTCAATCGGATAACAGCAATGGGACGTTGTCGCGAGAATGATGCCCGTAGAGGGACAGACCTTGGAAATCTCCTTTAAGGTCACCAGCCAGGCGGTCTTGGATACCGGATTGCCGCCGTAGTCTTCGGGAATGAAAAGACCGTTGAGGCCAATTTCATTGATTCGTTTGATGTTTTCCCACGGGAAGGTCTCCGTCTCATCGACTTCCGCGGCCCTGGGTCCGATCTCTTTGCGGCAGAGATCCTGAATCGTCTCCAGAAGCAGTTTTTCTTCATCGTTCAGAGCTATGCCCTTCAAAAAAAAATCTTTCATACCAACCTTTCCTCGGTTACCAGGAGATCAGTTGACCTCCGTCAATGTAATATATATGGCCCGTAATGTAATTGGATTCCTGGGAACACAAAAAGGCCACAAGGTAAGCCACCTCTTCAGGGTTCCCAGCCCGTCTGGCGGGTATGCGGCGCAGAATTTCATTGCGAATTTTTTCATTTTCCATGGCGGCTTTTGAGATATCCGTCATAATATGTCCGGGAGCCACTGTATTGATTTGTATATTGTGTCGGGCCCATTCCACTGCCAGGCATCTGGTCATCGCCTCGATCGCCCCTTTTGAGATACAATAGGGCAGTTGTTTGGCAACACCCAGTTGGCCCCAAAAAGAACCGAGATTGATGATCTTGCCGCCCTGCCGGGCAATCATCTGTCTGGCAATGTCCCTGGATAAGGAAAACATGGAAAAAAAATTAATTTGCATGGTCTGGAGCAGTTCCTCATCACTGAGTTCCAGGGCAGCTTTCTCCTTGTGCACCCCGGCATTGTTGATGAGGAAGTCGATTCCCCCGAACTCAGAAACGGATCGCTCGACCAGGTGCTGTCGATCCGAGGCAGAGGCCACATCGGCCCTGACTGGCACAGCCGTCCCGCCACGCTTTTCGATTTCGGAGCAGGCCTGCAATAAAATGCTCTCGTTTCTGGCACAGCATATTAGCCGTACCCCGCTGTCAGCCAAAACCCCGGCAATGGACTTGCCGATGCCTTTGCTGGCTCCTGTAATCAAAGCTGTTTTGCCATCCAAGCCTGTCAATTTCATAATCAGAACTCATCTCCCTTTAAATTCCGGTTTTCTCTTTTCCACGAAGGCCGCCAAACCTTCGCGGCCGTCCTCCGTATTATAAGCGATGGTTCCCAGGTCGGCCTCCAAAGTCAGGCCTTCTTTTAATGGCACATCCCGTCCGCGAAGCACGGATTCCATCGCCAAAGATATGGTCAGCGGGCTATACTGGCAAAGTTGATCGGCCAGGCTCAGGCATTCATCCATGAGTTTTTCCTGTGCCGTCATCTTGTAAAGCAATCCAAATTGCAAAGCTTCCTCGGCTTTGATGGGTTTGCCCGTCAGGATCATTTGCAGAGCCTTTGCCTGACCAACCAACCGTGTCAGGCGCTGCGTTCCACCGTAACCCGGGATGAGGCCGAGGTTAATTTCAGGCAGACCGAGGCGTGCATTGGGTGAGGCAAGCCGGAAGGTGCATGCCAGGGCCATTTCCAGCCCGCCTCCCAGGGCATAGCCGTTGATGGCCGCGATACTTGGTTTGCCAATTTCTTCCAGGGTATTGAACGTCTCCTGTCCCAATAGCATCCCCTGCTTCTCATCGAATATGTGACGGCCGCGAAGTTCCTGAATGTCAGCTCCCGCGCAAAAGGCTTTCTGCCCCTGTCCCGTGAGAATCAGAATCCTGGCGTCAGGGTCTTGCTTGAAACCAAGAAAGGCTTCTTTTAAGTTCTTCAGCAATTCAAAATTAAGGGCATTCAACACTTTAGGGCGATTGATGGTTAAAATCCATACCTTTTTATCCCTGGGTTCAATTGAGAATAATTTTTGGTCCACTGCTTCCTCCTTGCCATGCATCAGTCCTATTTGTAGAAGTTATCCTCGTCGGGATCGCGTTTCTCGTTAAACGCCCGTGAAAGCTCTTTGGATTCACTGGATTCCAGAAAATAAGTTAGCAGCAAGTCATGGGCGACTCTGGAAAAACCGGCGACACCACTGTGTCTGGCAGTCAAAGATGACTTGATTGCATAAAGGGCCTGAGGTCCTCGTCGGATGAGTTGCTGGCACCAGCGATCCACTTCGGCTTCCAGTTCGTCGGGGGACACCACCACATTCACCAGACCCATATCAAGCGCCTCCTGAGCCGAATATTTTTTGCCAAGCATCCACATCTCTTTCGCCTTTTTCTTGCCCACCAGATCCTCCAGATACCATGTACCATAGCCGGCATCAAAGCTGCCCATCATGGGCCCCACCTGCCTGAAAACGGACCGATCCGTGGCAATGGTAAAATCACAAACCACATGCAAGACATTGCCCCCGCCCACGGCAAAACCATCTACTGCAGCAATTACCGGTTTGGGAAGCTTATCGATAAGATCGTACACATCCATGACGGGAATTACTCCTTTATAGGCATGCGTCTTTGGAAGATCCGACTTATCGCCCCCGATACAGAAAAACTTTTCCCCTGTTCCCGATATCACAACCACCCGCATAGCATCATCAAGCCGTGAATCTTCCAGGGCATCTTTCAGTTCACGCAGAGTCTTTGCCCGAAACATGTTCCCGGCCTCAGGCCGGTTGATGGTAATCCGTGCCACGCGATCTGCTTTGTCGTAAGTAATGTCTTCGTATGTGTGTTCCATCATAATCTCCTTTAAGCGCGATGCATATTTGAGGCCCCACCGCTTGTTTATCTGATAATTTTAGATGTTCTGAGTTTTTCAAGATCCTCAGGCTGCATATCCAGCCATTCGCCATATACCTCGTCATCGTGTTCGCCAACCCGGGGCGGCGCTTTATGGGATTTTGCCCGGGTTTCAGCCAGCTTCCATGGGGACCCAACCTGGGGAACCATTCCCAACTCCTCATCTTCCAGATCAAAAATCATTCCTCTGGAACGGATGTGAGGATCTTCTACCACGCTGTCCAGATAGTTTATGGGACCACAGGGCACGCCATTTTCCGAAAGATATTCAAACCAGTACTGGGTGTCTCGAGTCTTGAGAACTTCCTCAAGTCGGGCAACGATTTCCGATCTGTGGATCTTGCGGCTTTCATTGGTTTTGTAAGCCTCTACTTCCAGCAGTTCCTCGAGTTCGAGAAATTTGCAGACCCGTTCCCATATGCGGTCGTTTCCGATGCCCATGTTCAGATAGCCGTCTTTTGTCTGCAGGGGCTGGTAAATAGCGATGGGAGTGCTCCGATTGGCATCGGGGCGGGGCAGTTCTCCCGTAGACAGGTAGCTTACAACCCGGGGCGTCACAAAAGAGACAATACTGTCCACCAGGCAGACATCTATAAAGTCACCCAGGCCCGTAAAGGTGCGCCGGTAAAGACAGGAGACAATGGCAAAGCATGCCTGGTGAGCAGCCAGAATATCTCCGGCCGCGGTACCCACTTTTTCAGGGTGGTCATTATCTCCGGTAACCCCCATGACACCGCCGATGCCTTCAGAGATCAGATCATAGCAGGGGCGATATTTATACGGGCCTGTATGACCGAAGCCGGTAATGGAACAATAAATGAGCTCCGGGTTCGGCGCCCTCAGGTTTTCATAGGAAATATCCAATTTCTCCAGGGCTTTGGTGGTCAGACTGGTCACAAAGACATCCGTTTTTTGCACCAGGGCTTTTAGGATCTCCAGGCCCCGGGGCTTACGGATATTCAGAGAAATGCTGCGTTTGTTGCGGTTCGTGCTAAGAAACCAGGGACTGACGTCTTTGATAAAAGGCGGACCCCAGTAGCGGCTGTCATCTCCCATTTTTGGTTCTTCGATTTTCACGACGTCGGCCCCCATGTCAGCCAGGAACATGGTGCAAAAGGGCCCCGCATAGGAAGTGGTCAGGTCCAAAATTCGGATACCCGCTAGCGGCAGGTTTGATTTTTCCATTACTGTTTTCCTTCTCTGGGATATCTAATACGGATGAATTCGTAAAAAGTCGAATTTGTAAATATATCATTAACACCACAGATTTCAAGTACGCTTCGCGGTTCTCATTGTGGCCGTGGCATGTCCTGGGGTGGAGAGGCGGCGACGACAAATATTAGATCCTCAAAACCCGTATTCGAAATGCCATGTTCAACTCCGGGTGGGATAAAAACCACCATTCCAGGACCCACCAGATGTCTTTTGCCATCCAGTTCCATTATTCCTTCGCCTTTGAGGATGTAGTAAATATTTTCAGCAGTCTGGTGGGTATGAACTTCACAATACCCTTTGGGCTGGTAGCTGGATACCCGAAAATCGAAGTATTTCGATCCATCGGATTCATTAACCAATAATTTTGAAAATGCACTATGGTGGCCCGGGGCTTCAATCCAATCTGCTTCTGCTGCTTTAAATATTTTTGCTTTCATCGCCGCTCTCCTTTGTTATGTAATAAGTTTAAAGTGACTAAAGTGAACTAAAGTGACTAAAGTTGTGGTCCGCCTGCGGCGGATCGATTTTATTTATAAAGACGGAGCGAAGCGACTCATTAACTTTAGATCACTTTTAACTTTTCCAATTCATCCGGGTTAGGTCCTTAAATTTCGCTTTCCATACGAGGGTTCCGGATGGGGAAACGGTGGAAGCACCCACGTACCGACAGACGGGGCCTTGGCATCGCGTTCCACGATAACATCAATGACAAAAGGTCGATTGGAATCGATTGCGTGTTGAAAAACATCCTTAAAATCCCCCGGCTTTTCGACCTTTGCTCCCTCGGCACCGCACGCCTTGGCCAGGGCTGCGAAATCCGGACTATAAAACTCTCCGGTTTTATCTTTTTTGAAACTGGTTACGATCTCGCGTCCAGGCCAGGCGCCATTTGCCTGCTGCCGAATTACATTCCATCCATAGTTGTTAAAAACAACCCAGATGGCCGGGATATCGTACTCCACGGCCGTGCACAGAATGTGGGGCGTCATCATAAAGCCTCCGTCACCACAGATGGATACACAAACCTTTTGCGGTGCGGCCAATTTCGCACCCAGGACGCCACAAACCCCAAATCCCATGGCGGCAAATCCCCAGGACTGGAGCATTGCTCCCGGTTCATAGGTTTCGTAGAATTGCAAAATCCAGTTATGGTGTTCACCCACATCTGAAATCAGGATCCCATCGCGCGGCATGACCGCTCGCATATCGTTCACAAGTCGCTCGGGTCTTATGGGAACCAATCCCGAGTTGAAATTGGGCCGGTTGAACTCTTCCCAGCCTTTTTTCCAATCCTGAACCTGATCCAACCACGCTTGATTTATGCCTGCAGCTTGCTTGACCCGGCTTTGCGCCAACTTCAAGAGTTCTTTTAAAAATGCTCTGGCATCGGCCAGAATACCCAGCGTCGGCGGGTAGTTCCTCGCGAGTTCATCCGGGTCGATTTCGACATGGATGAGTTTCGTGGGTGGGATATTAAACGTGTAACCTGGAATCCATGTGCTGGATTGGCGATCGTCAAATTTTACCCCCAGTGCCAGCAGGACATCACAGGATCGGCAGGCCTCATTGGCCATGTAGGTTCCGTTTCTGCCGACTGCCCCGAGACTCAATGGATGATCCTCCGGAATGATTCCCTTGCCATTGGCGGTTGTTGCAACGGGAATCTTCAGCAAATCGGCCAATTCTACTATTTCCGGGGAGGCTTCCGACAATGTCGCCCCGTGTCCGGCAATGATACATGACTTTTCTGTGTTCAACAGCAGTTCTAATGTTTTTTCGACCAGCTCTGGACTGCCGGCCCCCTTGAAGGTCGTCCCCTGGCGCCAGAGCCCCGGCTCCGGGACTTCGACATCGGCCTCTTCCGCAAAACAGTTTAAGGGAACATCGAGATGAACGGGCCCAGTTCTTCCCGTCAGCATGGTTTTGAAGGCCTGTCGCATAGCCACGGGTATCATATCGACTCGGGTTGGTTGAAATGACTTTTTGACATAGGGCCGGATCACATTGGGATATTCTGCCTGGAAATGGCGACCTGTTTCCTGGAAAGGAGACCGGTTGAACTGAGATGTCGGAACGTTTCCTGTTATGGCCAGCATGGCCGAAGAATCCATCATTGCCGATGCAAGGGCCGTGGGCAGATTTGTCGATCCCGGTCCGCACGATGTAAACGTGGCCACAGGTCGATGGGCAACTCTAAAGTACGCATCAGCCATGTGGCCTGCTGCCTGTTCATGTCTGACCGTCATGGCCTTGATTTTGTCCTGCCGATCATAAAGAGCATCCAGAAATCCGATAATGCCGTGTCCACACAGACCGAACAGGTAAGGAACCTCTTCCTTGACTAAATATTCCGCGATAATATCAGCGCCCCTCATCTTTGCCATAAGATCACCTCTCTTTTTAAATTAATTTTACTTATACAAATTGCTATGTAAAATCAATCCCTCATCTTGAATTATAGTTTATGTAAAAGCTGGTTATTTTTACTTGCTCTTTTTATTTATCATAATAAAAAACTTAGGTTGATTCTCAGCGGCGTGTTGAGAAAATGCGTTAGGGTTTGTTTGTAATATCCAGTTGTAGATATTCGGACAAAATGCTATTAAAAAGTACAGAATCCTGGCCCAGCTTCCGGCCTCTTAAGTTTACAACCCGGAGGGAGGACCAGGTTTTTAATGCCAGAACAGATAGACGGGAGAAAAAACCATGATAGATTTGAATTATGAGGGATTTCCACTCGAAAATGTACCGTATTATGAAAAGGGGCAGTACTGGCTATCACCCATGAATTTCCTTCCTGAGGCCTTGGAAAAATCAGAGGTGCAGGAGACCGTGCTGGTCCATGACGTTTCCCTGCGAGATGGCGAGCAGACCCCGGGGGTTGTCTTTACCACCGAAGAGCGAATCCAACTTGCCCGGGTGTTGAGTGAACTGGGTGTGGATCGAATAGAATTCGGAATGCCCGTTGCTTCCAAGGATATCTATGAGGCATTCGAAGAAGTATTGAAGATGGATCTGCAGGCCGAGATCGTGTCTTTTTGCCGCGCTCATCCCGATGATCTGAATTTAACCATCAAACTGGGTGCCAAAACTGCCATTATCGAGCACATCGTCAACCCTTACATGCTGAAACATGTTTACCATCTCGACCACCAGGCAATGGTGGATCGCTGTGTCGGAGCACTGAAGATCGCCAAGGAAAATGGGATTAAGGCATCCTTCATGGGGTGGGATGCATCTCGAACCCATCTGGACTATTTAAAACGATTGTATTCCGATATCCTGGATCAGACTGAGATGGAAGCACTCATTTTTGTGGACACCTTTGGTGTCATGAACCCCTGGTCGCTGCACTATACGATTAAAACCATCCGGAGTTGGTTTCCGGGATTGAAAGTGGAAATTCACAACCACAACGGATTTGGTCTCGGCAATGCCAATGTGATGGCGGCTGTTCTGGCGGGTGTGAGTTGTGTCCACGGTGCCATCTTAGGGCTGGGTGAGCGTGACGGCAACATTCCCATCGACGAAATCGCTATGATGATGGCCTTGCAGTTGAAGAAACCGACCAACATAGATCTTTCCCAGCTCTATCGGGTGACCAAGCTGGCGGAACAGATCACCGGGTTTAAACCCAGCGGAACCAAACCGATCACCGGTGATTACTATTTCCAGATGGAGGCCGGAATTCCGATCCATGCCATTGAGATGGCCCGCGAGGCCGGTTTGGGTGACAGGGTCTGGGCAGCTTTTTCACCTGAGATGATCGGGAAGAAGGGATATGAATATCTTTTGGGCAAATCAAACGGAACCAGTACCATCAAATATTTCATGGATAAACTGGGACTGGAGGCCAGCGATGACCAAATGAAAGAGATATTACAGCTCGTCAAAGACCGCAGCAACCTTGTTAAGGGGAATGTTAGCGAATTGGAATTCGAGCATATCACACGACAATATCTGGAGAACAAGTAATATAATAACCCAACATCGAACATCGAACTTCGAATAAAAAACAAACATTCAACGCATATTTAGGGTAAGGTAAAATTTCAGACTTTTTTCCAGACCATATTTCTGTTTCTTTATCCATTCAAAGTTCGACGTTGGACGTTCAATGTTCGGTGTTCTTTTTTTAAATCCTTCCGATGGCATGCTTTGCCGCAAGATAACCGAAGGCCATACTTACTCCGATTTGTGCCCCCGGGCCCGGATATTCTCCACCAAATATGTTCTGCATGTCATTGCCGCAAGCGTATAGCCCCTCGATGGGTTGGCCTGAACTTTCCAGCACCTGGGCATGAGCATTTGTCAGCAGGCCCAAACTCGTTCCCAGCGGCGTGGGGTGGACCGCGACCGCACAGAACGGGGGTCTGTTGATCGGCCCGAGACACGGGTTGGGCAAATGCTCCGGATCACCGTACGCACGGTCGTAATCATTGCTGCCTTTGCCAAAATCGGGGTCAACACCGGTGCCGGCAAATGCGTTATGGGAGCCGACCGTCTCAACCAGTCCTCCGGCGTCGACACCGATCCTGCGCGCCAGCTCCTCAAGCGAGTCGGCAACGTGGAGATAGCCGCGCTTGACGAAGGGTTTCAAAAAGAGTGTTAACGGTAAGATCATCCCGATACCGTACTTCCAAACAAAACGTCGATCGCAGATCAACCACGCGGGGATGCTCGGGACGTCGCGGTTGGAACGATACATGGCGCGCACAAACTCATGGTACGAGCAGGCCTCATCAGAAAACCGTCGTCCCGCAGAATTGACGGCAATCAGCCCCGGCTTAGCACGATCCAGGACAATGTGCGGGTAAACTGCTGTTGATTCGTCTTTGCGGGTCGCAATCGAGCTCGGGAACCAGAGCGCATTGTCCTCTCCCAGCGAACCGAGTGCGGCGCCGACCTCCTGAGCTAGCAGCAGCGTATCTCCAGTGCACCCCTCGTATGCGGACGTATATTGTGCTACTGGCCTTGGAAAATAACGCTCGCGCAGCTCCGGACTCGCGGGGAAGCCTCCGCCCGCAAGTACGATGCCGTGGTTTGCACACACGCCCACCTCCGAGCCGTCTCGTTGGACAACGAGGCCGCAAGCGCGTTCATTTTGGCAGATGAGTCGGGTGGTCTTGGCGTTGTACCAGATCGTGGCCTGGCGATCACGCAGATTCTTGAAAAGGTTTGCCACCAGCGCGTTTCCCAGGACAAGCCGTGTCCCGCGCTTGTGGCGCATGCGATCCAGAATGTAACGACTGCTAAGCCTGGCCCCCAGCAGAAACGAATCCAGGTTTCTCCCGATCCGCAGAAGACGCGCCGCCTCCCCGCGGGTTATCATCATCCCGCCGAATAGCATGAACTCAGGAATGGGTCCGCGCAGCCGGTCGAAATCTTTTCCCAGTGTGCGTCCGTCAAACGGTAGCGGCATAAGTGCCCGCCCACCGATGGTTGCGCCTGGAAGTTTCTGATCATAATCTGGCTGGACATCATACATTAGCCAGCGGAGATCGATGTGCTGCTCTAAATACTCCAGCATATCGGGACCAGCTGCAATGAAAACCTCGCGCAGTTTTCGGTCCGATCGGTCGCCGACGAGAGCATCGAGGTACGCCAGTGCTGCCTTGGCGTCGTCGGTGATGCCGCTGCGACGCTGGTAAGCGTTATTCGGAATCCATGCGGATCCGGATGACAAGGCCGAGGTCCCCCCGATTTGATTGCTTTTCTCAATCATCAGGGTGCGTTTGCCCTCAATGGCCGAGACGATGGCCGCGGTCAGGCCGGCCACACCGGCGCCCAATACGATCACGTCATACTCCTCGCCCCATTGCGGGGTTGTAGATCTCGAATCATCATTTGCAATCGTCACTGACAATAATCTCCTTCAATGGCCGTTAACATCGGCAAATCGCCTCAAAGATGTCGGATATCATCGGGTCATAAATCTCCTTGGCTTGGCCTTCTGCCTTCTCGGGCTCAACGGTTTGAATAAGGGCCATGGGTCACTCCTTTTCTGTTTGCAGGTTGATTGGATAAGAAAGAAAAAAGAAATAGGTGAAAGTTGTTGTTGGCTTTGCCTATCAAATTTCGAATCCCTTTTCAATTCCAATATGCTGCCGATGATATCATCAAGCTGGGCAATGGGCGAATCCGGTTCTTGAAAAAACCTCCTGGGGCTGTCGAGAAACTAGCGTAGTGTCCCAGAAGTAAGTTAGGTAGTTGTGCCCGGCCATATCATATTCTGCCAAGGCGATATGAATCATTAAGG
>JASFPE010000133.1:0-11338 GCA_050116155.1 Desulfobacterales bacterium | reverse complement strand
GTTTTTTTCGGTGTCAGTGGCCTTAAAAGCACTGATTGACCATTACCGGTACCGGAAACCTGCCATGCACTTCATTTTGGTTTCGTTTTTAATCCTTATCATTGTGGGGTTGGGCATGGGCACCTATATTCGCAACCAGGCCTGGGCTACCGAACGATCGCTTTGGGAGGATGCCATCCGAAAAGCACCGAAAATGACCCGTCCGTATCATAACCTGGCCTGGGGATATTATGAACGACAGGGTATGCTCGACGAGGCGATGAAATTATACCAAAAAGCCCTGAATCTGTTGAAACACAATACTGTGGGAAGATCGCTGGTGTACAACAACATGGCCAATTTGCACTATCGCGAAGGGAATTTTAGCAAAGCATGTGAATTTTGGGAAATGGCGTTGAAGTTAAATCCGAACAACGGCGCGTTCGAATATCGTCTGGCAATGGGTTTGACGAAAACGGGTGATTTGAAAAAAGCACTGGTTTATGTGAACAGGGTCCATCAGAAATACCCCGGCCACCGAAATTCGCTGTATCAAAAAGGGGTAATCTTGTTGAAACTGAAAAAGACCCATGAGGCGCTGGTATATTTTCGGAAAGCGTTGAAGTTGAATCCAAATGACGCGAACACTCTAGCCAACATAGGGATAAGCTGTCGTTTATTGGGCTACTATGATCGGGCCGAATTGTTTCTCAAAGCAGCCCTTGCACGAAATTCGCAGGAGATGATGGTCCTGCTGTGGTTGATTGAAACCAATTTGATGCTCGAAGATCGTAATGATGCCGATCGATATGTGCAGCAACTTTTTGACCTCGGTAAGTTTAATTTGCTAACCGCCAATCTCGTCCAACTGAGTGAGGATAACCTGATGTCGCTGACTTCACGCAAGCGACTAATACACGAGATTGGCAAGCACCAACAAAAGGATTTCGAGACCATAACCCGCTTAGAAAATCGCTAATTCTGGCGGATATGGGAAGTCAAAATTTAAGGGGCTATTGTCTCAACCGTTCGTCTAGTTTCAGGTTCCAATTAAAATCAGGTTTCACGTGTTCCGCCGCAGGCGGATTAGGTGTCAGGAATTCGAATGCGGATTTCGGAATGTGGAATGCGAAATGTGTACGAAAAATAGTAATTATAAAACACTAAAAGCCGGGTTCGTAATCCCCAACGCGAAACACGAAACGCGTATCCCTGAACCTTTGAACCTTGAACCCTGGAACCTTCTTCATTGTGTTTTGAAGGTTGGGCCAAAAAATGTTAATATATTAGAAATATTAATTATTGTTATTTTTTCAGAGCGGCACCCGGATATGGGAGCTGAATCAAAAAATGAACAATTCAGGGACGAAAAAAAAAAGCAAAGCGGTCAACCCATTTCCATTTCCGGTATATTTTTGGACAGTGGCGATGCTCGCCGTTGCCGGATTGATCGATTCCATCTATCTGGCCATATCCCATTACCGGGTGTATACGGACATCGCCTACAGCAGCTTTTGTGCCATCTCCCAGTCGATTAACTGTGATACGGTTTCCCAGAGCCCGTATTCCATATTGTTCCGGTTGCCGGTTCCGATTTGGGGCATCATCGGCTACACATTTTTTCTGCTTTTTTTGCCTCTGGCCTGGAGCAAAGCGGCTGAAAAAAAACGAATCTGGTCCTTGCTGTATCTGGTTTCCCTGATTTTCAGTATATCCAGTATCATACTGGCCCTGATTTCGACGCTTAAAATCCACAGCCATTGCATTATGTGCCTCTTGAGTCACGGTATCAACTTTATGCTTTTTTTCTACACCGGGATGACCCGCAAGCGATTTGAAGGCGAAGGCATTATTGATGGATTGCGGTATGATATCCGTTTCTTATTCAACAAAATGAGGCAAACCCTATCTTTGTTCATGCCATTAATGACCGGGGTTATCCTCGCACTTCTTTTTTTCCCGGTCTATTGGAGTTTTGATCCCCCGACCCTTTCGGCCTATATGCCCCACGGGCTAACCGAGGACGGACACCCCTGGGTGGGTGCCGAAAACCCAAAGCTGGAAATCGTTGAATTTACGGATTACCAGTGCTTTCAGTGCAATAAAATGCATTTCTATCTGCGACAGATCATGGCAAAGTATCCTGGTAAAATTAGGCTGATTCATCGTCATTTTCCCATGGATCACGAACTCAATCCGATTGTCAAAAAACCCATCCATTGGGGATCCGGTAAGTTAGCCATGCTCACCATTTATGCCGCCAGCCAAAACAGGTTTTGGCAACTGAGTGATATCCTGTTCAGTATTGCGCGGGTTCAGCCTGAAATAAATATCAAAGAGCTGGCACAAGCGACCGGACTCGACCCAGTGGGCCTTTCCAGGGCAGTGACTGACCCGAAGATCCGATTGTTGCTGAAAAAAGACATCATCGATGGATTGAAATTGGGTGTTGCCGGAACGCCGTCGTTTGTCATTGGCGGCCAGGTTTATGAGGGGCAGATACCACCGGAAATACTCAAACAGGTGATGAATTGATGGGATCGGTCGGCACCCTTCGAAGTGCTGATTACACAGGTATTAAACTATGAAAGCGCCTTCATCGCAAAACTGTCTCAACGTAATCCTTGTCTGCGTTTTGGTTGCCCTGATCGGCGCCACCATCATCCTTGCCTGTGTTCCACCGGTCAGCCGAGATGCGTTAACGCATCACCTCGCGGTTCCCAAACTCTACCTGGAACACGGAGGAATGTATGAAATCCCTGCCCTAGTTTTTTCCTATTATCCGATGAATTTGAACCTTTTGTATATGATTTCGCTGTATTTCGGAAATGATATCATACCAAAGATAATTCATCTTACATTCGCATTGTTCACGGCCTGGCTTATTTTCAGCTTTCTGAAAAGACGCTGTGATATGGCTTACGCGATGATCGGGGTCTTATTTTTTCTTTCCCTGCCCATCATTGTGAAACTTTCAATAACTGCCTATGTTGATCTGGGGCTGGTATTTTTTTCGACAGCCGCACTGTTGTCTCTTTTTAAATGGATGGAGAACTCATTTAAATTAAAGTATTTGATCATTTCCGCCATCTGGTGCGGTTTGGCACTGGGGACCAAATATAATGGTTTGGTTTTGTTATTTTTGTTTGTTCTCTTTGTTCCCTTGATCTACTCCAGAAAAATGGGACCCAATGCCGCCTTAAAACAAACTGTAGACCGGCAGAAAAAATACGATATCTTCGGCAAAGCTTGCGGATATGCGACGGTTTATATGATCATCGCCCTGGTGATGTTCTCTCCGTGGGCAACGCGAAACTATATTTGGATCAACAATCCAATTTATCCCCTCTATGATAACTGGTTTAATGCCGATAACGCCCGCTCGAGATTAGACCAGGATACCGATTTACAACATCATGTTCGGGAGACCTCCAGGTATGTGAACCAATTCACCAATCCCTTTGTTACCCGTAAAGTCATTTTTAAAGAATCTGTCTGGCAAATCTTAATGATACCCCTGCGGGTTTTTTTTCAGGGAAAAGATGATGATCCCAAATACTTTGATGGCCGGCTGAATCCATACTTACTTCTATTGCCCTTTTTTGCATTCTTTCCCAAAAATAAAGATAACGCCAAATATCAGGCAGAGAAAAAAATGTTGCTTGGATTTTCCGTCTTGTTTTTATTGATTGTTTTTTTCCAGAGGGATCTGCGGATTCGTTACATCGCTCCAATTATTCCACCTCTGGTTATTTTGTCTACTTTCGGTTTGCGAAATCTAATTCATACGTTCGCCCTAAAAAATCCGTGGCCTGCCGGGAGAATTAGGACTGGATTCGTGGCAGTTGGAATAGCGGTGTTAATATGTATGAACATAATCTACATCTGGGGACAGTTTAAATTTGTCCAGCCAATCAGCTATATCAGCGGCAAGGTAGGGCGGGATACGTATATTGAAAAATATAGACCCGAATACGCGACCATTCGATTTGCAAATCAATATCTTCCAGAAGATGCAAAACTATTTTGTCTTTTTCTGGGTGATCGCGGCTATTACAGTGATAGGGAAATGTTCTTTGGTGATACAGTTTTTAGCCAAATCGTGAAGCGAGCAAATTCCGCTGAACGGCTTTGGCTGGAATTTCATAAAAACGATATAACGCATCTTCTCATCCGCTATGATGTTTTCAATCAATGGTCCGGCCATCAGTTCAATGGCCGCGAGAAGGGGGTATTGGCGCATTTTTTTAAGGGGTTTACAACCCTGATTTTCGCCAAAGGTGGGTATGGACTCTACCGCCTGTAATTTTGCAAACGCAGGCCATCTTGATCAAATAACCTAACGGGATGTGGAATCGATCCTAACATTTCATGTTGCTGATCTATCTGTTTTAGAAAGACGATGAAATTTAAAAACGCAATTTGGGTATATTTATTAATACTGCTGTTCATTTTCTCCTGCGACACTCGCAAGGAAATTACCCACAGTGATCAAATTGAATCGCGATACTTAGAGGCTTCTGATGCCAATCCCATGGATCACGCCCTATCATTGCTGGATTTGAACCACGCCGAAATGATTCCTCCCATATGGCATGAAGCCGGTTATCATATAATTGCCCGCAACCCGCTGATTGATCATATGGCCGCCTCACCATTTTACCTCCACAATTGGGCAGATAATACCTCCATGCTGCTGCAGAAAAATGCAACCAAAAGCCTGACGGACATCCTGACTTTCATGATACTAACATTAAATGGGGGTTTCAAAAACTCCAATCAGCTCGTATCCGTTACGTCGATCGATAGTTTGGCGGATGCCTACCGATACCTCTATGAACGATATGGAAGCATTCCGGATGAGCAACATTTGGATTTGATTCAGCATATCGGATTGTCTGAGCAATTTGATTTGCAATTGGGACAGTTGCTAGCTGCTTTAGTCGATGCTAGCGTTTTGGCCAGGCAAGCGTTTGCGAGCTTAACGCCACAGGAGCAGGAATATCTAGGTTCACGCCCGGAACGGTTTTTTTTCCCATTTGATATTCAATTTGATTTTTTAACCGAACCGACCCATGTCCAGCACAAGATTGTTTCGCTTACCCGTAAAATCGATTTCAGACGTCTATTTGTCTCAACCCTGGTGATGTCCGGCGCCATCGACAGGTTCGTCAGCTTCATCAACAGCCTGGATGACCCAGCCGACGCATCCTTTTATTTTGCGGATAGTCGCGGTCCAAAAGGCCTTGTCCTGAATATCCCTTCTCCAGCAGGAAATATAGTTATTTTCGGCCAGGGCGACAATATCTATGCCGGCGGTGGCATGTTGAGCATCGATCTGGGTGGAGATGACCATTATAGTGGTCCGATCGCTGCAGGACATTTAATGCCGGGGCGGGTATCACTGGCTATCGATATTAGCGGCAACGATGTTTACGATGCCGGCAAAAAAATGTTTTCTCAAGGCTTTGGATCCATGGCGGTCGGAATGTTGGTGGATCTTGCCGGAGATGATCGCTACCGTGCCGGCGACATGTCCCAGGGTACCGGTATTTACGGTGTTGGGCTGATCGCCGATAGCAAAGGCAATGATGTTTATTCATTAGGGATGTTGGGACAGGGATTTGGCGTTTTCGGAATCGGGTTGCTGATTGATAAAAGCGGTGACGACCGATACATGATTAGCGGTCTTGGTCAAGGGGCGGGTTCCACCATGGGCTATGGCGCTCTCGTCGATGTCGACGGCAGCGATAAATATCTGGCAAAAAGGTCCGCCATGCAGGGAAATTTGCTAGGTGACGACTGGAATCATGTGCAGGGAGCGGGCCTGTCGATCCGATCGCCGGACTGGACCAAACAGTTTTCGATTTACGGGGGAATCGGCTTCTTAAGCGATGGTGCCGGTAATGATGTATATTTTTCCAGCCATGGCAACTGTATGGGTAGCAGTTATTTCATGTCCATCGGCGCACTGGTGGATCATTTTGGCAACGATAAATATTTTCCCGGAGGGGGATTCGGCCTCGGCTTTGCCGTACACCTCTCGAGTGCGGTATTCATTGACCGGGACGGCAATGATTATTATTTTGGTAATCGCCAGACCGGAGGTGTCGGCTCGGATAGGTCGGTGGCCTTCATGGTGGATTATAACGGAAATGATGTTTACGGGCCGACAATGGATTTTGCCCGCAAAGAAACTGAGGCTGAATTACGTCAGCAAAATCTCAACGCCAGCCAAACAGAAATAAATCAATACATCCAGGAGAAACTGGCGGATGCTTCCTATGGGTCGGCCCACAAACCCAGAGCACTGGGGGTATTGATTGATTATAAGGGCAACGATCACTATTTCGCACGCCAAGATGGTTGGGGGGAGAGCTTTGGCGGCGTCATCCCTCCCGTAAATCCGCTCGACTGGAGCCATGCCATTCATTTGGATCTCGAGGGCAATGACGCTTATGTACAGGATACAAAAAAAGATAACTACTATGTCAAATATTTTGGCCACGGTTTATGTTATGACACCGAATACCGGGGAAACGAAATCATCGCCAAACAACCCTTGCCCACCATCGAGAAGACTGATTTCCAGACTGAAAAATTGCATGTCCCGTTAGGTGACAATCCGATATATAAGGAATTGCAAGACTTGGTTGAATTGGATCTTTTTGATCGATACACTGCCGTTGGAAAAATTATAGAAAAAGGTCCGGCAATGCTGCCGGACCTGATTTCAGTGCTCAGCGCATCCGAGAACAACGATCTGAACCGTGACATCATTGAAATCTTAATCAGCTTCATCATCAATCACCAAATGAAGCCAAAGCACAGTAAAAATTTTGCAGTGTTGCTGCAGGCAAAAGATCCATTCGTGCAAAAATTTACGGCCCTCACCTTTGGCTGGCATCAGGTCAAGAATTCGGTTCCGTTTCTCATTAGGGCATTGGAAGGGGCGACGAAGCATATGCGATCCCATATAATTTGGGCCCTGGGACGGATCGACTCTCCTAAGGCGATTGATGCTATTATAGATAAGGGATTTTCGGAGCCTGACGTGCTTTGCCACCGGGCGGCATATATTGCTTTAGAAAACCACTTACGACAATTTAATACCATCGATGTTGCCCGTCATGATAGAATCATTGAGCGGCTGAAAGTCGGCCTTGAGGATTCGGATGAAGTGGTTCGTCTTTATGCTGCCATGGCGCTGCAGAGGTTCGGCAATGATCCCGAAATCATGCGGCTTTTGATGAAGCGCTTTCAAGACGTCAGCGTATATGTGCAAAGGGCTGCTGCAAAGTCAGTTATTCTAAATGGCGCAACGGAAGGCATTTCCGTTCTGATTGAAACTCTAAAATATCCATCGATCGATACCTTCGAACATTATGACCATGAGTTGGCCAAAGATTTGGCTTTCTACACCGGAATAGATTTTTCTGAAGAAAAACGATATGCTTATACAACATGGAATAATTGGTGGCGACAAAATGGCTCACAGATAAATTTGAAGCAAAACTTGGAGATAATGAGAAAAATCAACAACGCATTTGAGGCCGCCAGGGAAGAGGAGGGGATTGCGATCTTCGAAGCGTTGATGATGTCAAACCCCGAAAATGTTGTCATTAAGAATCGCTTTCAGCGATTTTGCTATGAATGGATCACATTCAAATTGCTGACCCGACAGGAGATTACCGAAGATATTTTGAAACGCTGTCTGCGGCTTCAAGAAATTAAAGTGAAATTAGATCCCGCAGACGCCGGTGGCTTTGCGAGCTTGGCCTATTTTCATGCCCGTCTGAGAGAATTTGAAGAGGCTATTGCCGCAATTCAAATCGCGATCAAGCTTAATCCGAAAAATGTGGAATATCAGAATGCCCGCAAAAAGTATGTCTATCTAAGACAAAGTACACAGAACTAAAATCAGGTTTCAGGTGTCAGGTGTCAGCATAAATAATTAAGGAATTGCAAATTCGGGAATTTTGGAATTAAAGGTGTACCAATTTAGGAATTGCGAATTTAGGAATTTAGGAATTGAATGTATTCTGCCTTTTTTATCTTAATTGCTTAATTCACCATTTCTTCAATTCTCTAATTCATTAATTCCTCAATCCCTAATTTCCTAAATACCTTAATTTTTCTTCCAGCCTTTTCTGACACCTGAAACCTGACACCTGAAACCATATACAGGGGTATTTAGCGACATGTATCAAGATAAATCCATCTGCGTTGTTGTCCCGGCCCACAATGAGCAATCACAAATAGTCAAGGTATTTGATACCATGCCCGATTACGTTGATCATATCGTGGTCATCGACGATAAAAGTACCGATGAAACAGTCGGTGTTGTGGAGCGACACCAAGCCCAGGAACCGCGCATTGTGCTGCTAAAGCATGAAAACAATCAGGGGGTTGGCGGTGCGATTGCCACCGGCTACAAATGGGCCCTGGATAATCATTGTGATGTAACGGCGGTAATGGCGGGCGACGGCCAGATGGATCCCGACGATTTGGTGAATGTCATAGCGCCGGTAGTTGCGGGCGTCACGGATTATACAAAAGGCAACCGTTTGTTTTTTGGGGATGCTTGGAACATGATTCCCCATTATCGCTACCTGGGAAATTCATTTCTTTCGTTGCTCACCAAAATTGCCTCCGGTTACTGGCACATTGCGGATTCTCAAAGCGGGTATACGGCGATCTCATGGATTGCCTTAAATCGAATCAATATCGATAAAATCTACAAAGACTATGGCATGCCCAATGATTTGCTGATCAGACTGAATCAATATGATTTTCGTGTTCGCGATGTGCACATTAAACCGATTTACAATATCGGCGAGAAGTCCGGGATTAAGCTCATGCGGGTTATCCCCAGAATTTCATGGTTGTTGTTCAAAGGATTTTGGAGAAGGTTATTTTTCAAATATATCATCAAGGATTTTCATCCCCTGGTATTTTTCTACATACTTTCCTTCGTTCTTTTACTCGCAAGCATTCCGTTGGCGATCCGCCTCTTTTATATCTGGGCCATTACCGGAGATATCCCGGATATTAATGCCATGGCGCTCATCTTTACCCTCATCAGTGGTTTGCAAACCCTCTTCTTTGGCATGTGGTTTGATATGGAGTATAATAAGAATCTCAAGTCCTGATCCGGCTAAGCCGGAATTGAATATTCAATATTCAATCTAAAATATTAAATTGTTGGAAGATAGCGATCGAACTCCAGGATGCACCAGAATAGCTATAAGGAGTTAAAAGTAATAAATCAGCCATAAATACGCATTATCCGTTGCTTTGCTACACAGATCCGTGCCGGGGACTGTGAAGCCACCAAATTCGGTGTCTTTGGCGCCGTAATAAATATTGAAGCCACCGGTGATTTGTATGTCTTGGGTGATATCCCATGTTGCTCGGGGTTGCAGGATTCCGGAAGGGTCTTCGATGTTGTTGATGACCGTAACATAGAGATTGACCAGGGGGTGAGGCTCCACCTGCAGGGTGCCGCTGAGATAATTTTGGCCCAATACAAACAGTTCTCCACGTGATATGCGTTCGCTGATCTCCGGATTCAGCAGCGCTGTGGCATAGTCGTTTTCTCCAAGTCCATTGTAGTAATATTCGATAAATCCGTAGAAGTTTTTCTGCCACCAGGTCCAGGAATAATCGATATTGGCCACCAGAGACAAGTAATCTCCGCGTCCATTTGAGCCATTGTCATCTAAAAACGTCCAGGTGGCATCCATGCGCCAGGCCGCATCTCCCAGATAACCGACACTACCACCACCGATCACCCAATCTTCAAAGTGCTTGGACATCATTATATCAAATTCGGTGGTTCCCCAAGCAACATGGCCCTTGCCGGCCAATGACGCTTGACCGGCCTTGACTTCACCATCATCCGGATCACGCCGGACGACGTATAGCAGCTGCAGGTCTCCGATATGGGGAGAGGTGAATTGAGCGTTTATCATATCATCGCCAACCTTGTAATCCCGATCGATGGCGGTAGGCGGAAAGGGATTAAACAGGTCCATGGGGTTAAAAATAAAACCGTTGCCCCAGGTGATGGCCTGGCGACCTACGCGAAGCGATCCCCACTCCTGGTTCAGCGCCAGGAGTAAACGATCCAGTCGTTGAACCAGGAAATAGCCGTCTCCCTCGCTAACGGTGCTGGTAAGATCCATCAAGCGGCGATCATCACTCAGAGGTGTTCCTATGAAAAATACATCATCGGGAATATTCGGAAATAGTTCTTTTAGTTCTTGTTGCTTGCGGATTGAATCTCCGGTGGCCCCGATGAGTTCATAATCAATTTCACAAAATAAAGAATCGGAAAGAAACGTTTCATTGATCAATCGAAAATTGGCGTTGCCATCATAATACGTTCCGGTTCCCACCGGTTCAAAAAATGTGTCATCGGCTACATCTGAAGCCCGTCCGGTAATTTTGAAGCGCCCGCCCCAGTGGGTATTTATTTCATCAAACCATGAATACTGGTGAGAATCATTATTTTCGGCGTATGCGTTGTCTATGTGATCACTTTCGGATGAAGCCCATGCGATAGAAAAGTGAAAAGGAGATAATGTCAATCCGAACAGCAAAACGCAAATATTTATGAACGGTATTTTCAAACAACTGGTCATCCTGTGTTGTCATGCTCCACGTATCAAGTTTCACCGCCTGCGGATAGAATAGGAGTGATAAAAGCAAGATATAAAAGGTTTCAGGTGTCAGGACAAAAGCACGGTGCATGGGGCAGAGGGCATGGGGTAAAGGATTAAGGAATCTAGTTGGGCATTTAGCAATTGAGGGATTCAGGAATTAAAAAACATTAAAACCCTAAATCTCTGAACTCTGACATTAAGTCCAAAATCCGCAATCGAATCATTCCGCATTTCGAATTCGCGAGCACCATGCCCCACGCCCCATGCCATATACCCTGACACCCGACACCTGAAACCTACATATTTCTGATAACCGCTTGCGTTGCTGAAACTGCCATGCCATGGCGAAGGCGCCAAACCTTGATGATTTAATGCTTGATACTGTCATCTGCCATACGGCCATCCCGCAGCAGGATGAGTCGTTGTGCATAATTCATGACCATTTTATCATGGGTGGAAAAAATGAAGGTGATATCTTTCTCGGCATTCAATCTTTTCATGATTTCCAATAGACCTTTTCCGGTTATCGAATCCAGATTGGCGGTGGGTTCATCTGCGAGCACAATCGATGGATCGGATACAATGGCTCTGGCAACAGCCACGCGCTGCTGCTGCCCGCCGGATAGTTCTGCCGGTCGACGATCGTATTTTCCCTGCAAACCCACCTCATCCAGTATTGCCCGGGCTTTTTT
>JASFPE010000132.1:0-11347 GCA_050116155.1 Desulfobacterales bacterium | reverse complement strand
ACCACATGCCGGCATAAACATAGTCTTTTCCAATGGAGATCATCATCCCCAAGGAAGGTTCAGTAAGGGGTACCCCGACCCCCAGAAAGCTCAGGGTGGCTTCGAGCATGACGACCACGGCGAGATCCACTGCCATAACGACAAATATCGGAGGGATCGCATTGGGAAGCAGGTGTCGGATAAGCAGTCTGAAATCGCCGGCTCCAGTCGCTTTGGCCGCCAGAATATAGGCTTCCTCTTTAACCTGCAGGACGCTGCCGCGCATGGTGCGCGCATAACGAACCCAATCTGCAATACAGATGGCAAGGATAACGATCAGCACTCCCCGTTGTTTAAACAGCCCTAGCAGGAGAAATGCCATCAGGGTGGTGGAAAAAGAAAAAAAGATGTCTGCCAACCGCATGGTTACCGAGTCAAAAGTCCCTCCGTAGTAGCCTGCCAGCAATCCCATGGTCACACCAAAGGTTCCTGCGATGAGGACCACCCCGAATCCAACGATTAGTGAGGTTCGGCATCCATAGAGGATGGTGCTGAATATACCCCGTCCCTGGTCATCGGTTCCCAGAAGGAAAGGTGCCTGTCCTTCATCCATCCAAATGGGAGGCGTCAAGAAATGCTCGAGGCTCACTTTCTCTAAATCATAGGGATTCTGGGGGGCGATCCATGGAGCAAACGCAGTGCCAACAATAAAAATCACAAGCAGAAAGCTGCCGACAATTGCAGACGGGTCATGAAAATAGTCATGAAGAATTTTTGATTTGAAAAATCGTCTATTCATAACGAATTTTTGGATTCAAAAAAGCGTAAAGAATGTCCACGATGATATTCAGGCTCAGAATAATGAGTGCCGCCAGCATAATGTAGGTGACAATCACGGGTTGATCCCCTTCATATATCGATGTCAGCAACAGATTACCCATCCCCGGCCACTGAAAGATCGTTTCCGTGACAATCGAAAAGGCAATCAATTCGCCAAATTGGAGGCCCGTCATAGTGACCACCGGAATCATTACATTTCTAAGGGCATGCTTAAAAATGACCTGCCTGGGTGGAAGTCCCTTGGACCAGGCGGTTTTGATATACTCTTCGGTCAGGACCTCACGCATGCCCGCGCGCGTCAAGCGCAGGAGCACGGCGAGTTGGTACATTCCTAAAGTGAAGGCTGGAAGTATTAAATGTTGTATCCCGCTTACGGTCAAAAATCCGGTCCTCCAGAAACCGAGATCCACCGTCTCTCCCCGGCCAAAAGGAGGCAGAATTCCAAGGTAAACGGCAAAAATCATGATGAGCAAAATTCCCATAAGAAAAGTGGGCATAGAGATGTTGACAAGGGAACCTGTCATAATCAGCCGGTTCCTGAGGGCATACGGCTTCAGTGAAACCAGAACTCCCAAACCGACACCCATGGTGAAGGCGAGAAAAATTGCCGAAACCGCCAGTTCAGCCGTCGCGGGGAAGCGTTCCATAATAAGGCCCAAGGCCGGTACCCGGCTGACGTAAGATTTACCGAAATTGCCCTGGGCGGCATTGGCAATAAAACGGACATATTGAACATAAAAGGGTTTGTCGAGGCCAAAAGCCTTTCGTACTTCTTCGCGCTCCTGAACTGTTGCATATCTGCCTGCCAGCGTTAAAACAGGGTCTCCTGAATACATGAAGATGATGAAACAGATAAAGGAGACCGCCAGCAGGACAACAACACCCTGAATCAGCCTGCGTGTAATGTACGTGAACATAACTAATAGATGGCGGAACCGAAAATGCCTGCGGTCCCGCCTTTTGCATTAGAGATTATTATTTGGAGATCTCTTTAAATACAATCCACCGATCGGGTCGGGGCTGGAATTTAATCCCTTTGCCCTTTTGGATAGCATAGATATCCACCTGATAATGCAGAGGGATCCAAGCGATTTTATCCGCCATGGCCATCTTGTTCAGATCCTGAAGCACTCGACTGCGCTGTTGCTGATCAACAATCCCGGCGGTGGATTCGAGCAACACGTCGACGCTGGGATCGCTGAAACGAGTTCCGTTCCAGGCTCCGAAGCCTTTATCCGGGTCATAGGAATGGATCAGTTTGAAATAGGTGCGACCCATATCAAAAGCACCGTCAAACCATCCTATGAGATAGAAGTCGTGCTGCCCCTTGGTGACTTCGGGAAAGAAAATGGATTTGGGCTTAACATCCAGATTGACCTTGATGCCCACCTTGGCAAGATATCTGGCTACGGCTTCTGCAATCTTCTCGTCCTGGATATAGCGGTCATTGGGTCCCGCCATGGTTATCTCAAACCCACTTCCGTATCCCGCCTCTTTTAAGAGAGTTTTGGCCTTTTCTGGATTGTAATTCAACCGCGTTAAAGTGGGGTTATGTCCAATGGTTGCCGCGTCCACAATCTGAGCAGCAGGTGCCGCATGTCCCCTCATGATCTTTTCGATGATCTCATTCTCGTTGATGGCCATATACATGGCTTTGCGGACCCGTAAATCGGCCATTGGACTTCCCGGTTTGTTGCCGAACGCCAGAAAAATGGCTCTTCGGGCGGGACGAGAGACAATCTCCAGCTTTGGATTATTAACAACTTTGTCATACAACTCGACCGGCACGCCAGATACAATATCTGCCTGGCCGGAAACGAGAGCAGCAAATCGAGTAGATGATTCGGTAATGGCTCTCAGCTCCACATTTTGGATGGGCGGAACCCCTTCCCAATAAGCTTCATTGGCCACCATTTTCAGGTATGATCCTTTGACCCACTCTACAAACTTATACGCACCGGTGCCAATGGCTTTGACCTCAACGTCTCCAGGATCCCTGGCTTCCGTTGACTCTTTGTCCATGATGTAAATCTGGTGCATATTGTTGGCGAACCACGGAATGGGATCCTTGGTTTTGATGACCACCGTATAATCATCCGGGGTTTCAATGGAGGCGATAGATTTGCCGGTGTTGATAAACTCCGAAACTTCGGGATTACTGAGCCGTTCAAAGCTAAATTTCACATCTGCAGCATTAAAAGGATTACCATTGTGAAATTTCACTCCTTTTCTGAGATAGAACGTCCATGTCAAAAGATCTGGATGTTCATACCGTTCTGCTAGAGCCGGAGCCAGCTCTCCGGTCGGAGTTTTACGTTGCAGTAACCCTTCGAAAAAATTGGCCATCACCGACAGATTAGAATCGGCATCAGACCCATGGGGGTTCATGGTCCTAGGCGGTGAGTCCACGGCGACCACAATAGATGAGGCCGCCATGGCCGGTCCTGTCAAACCCAACAACGTCACCATAACGGTTACAGCTAATAATGAAAGAAAAAGCGTTTTCATGATTTTCCCTCCTCTCCTTAATAAGTTATTTCCTTGCTCACATTCCATGGACGTCATTATGAAAAAAATCGCCTGATTTGTCGGGTCGTCCAGCGGGTAAGTGAGCGCTTCGCATATAAGCTCATAGCTAATGGCTGACAGCAAAATGGCTTATATCCATAAATATCAATACAAATAGCAGGCTACATAGTGATTGCCCCCAACATTTTTTAGTTCTGGCTCATCTTTATCGCAAACCTCCATTTTATAGGCACACCGAGGATGAAAGGAGCAGCCTGATGGCGGATTAATCGGGCTCGGCACATCACCTTTTAGAATAATTCTGTCTCTGGTAGCTTTAGGATCCGTTACTGGAATAGCTGATAGAAGAGCCTGGGTGTAGGGATGTTTCGGATCTGAATATAGATTGTTGTATGCAGCCAATTCCACAATCTCTCCCAGATACATCACGGCAATACGATCACAGATGTGTTCGACTACCGCCAGATCATGCGCAATGATAATATAGGACAGATGGAATTCTTCCTGCAGGTCAATTAAAAGATTAATAATCTGGGCCTGGATGGAAACATCCAGGGCTGAAACCGGTTCATCACCGATAATAAGATCCGGGTTCAAGGCCAAAGCCCGGGCTATGCCGATTCGTTGCCTTTGCCCGCCGCTGAATTCATGGGGATATCGTCTGCCCTGTTCGGGACTTAGGCCCACCTTTTCCAACAAGTAGGCGATTCGCTCTCTTCTTTCATTTCCTTTGTATAATCCATGAATTTCCATAGGATCGCTGATGATCTGATTCACAGTCATTCGAGGATTCAAAGAGGAATAGGGATCTTGAAAAATAATCTGGATCTGTTTTTTCAGATATCTAAGCTCTGATTTTGTCATCTGCGAAATGTCCGCACCCTGAAAAAAGACCTTACCGCCTGAGGGTTCGATTAGCCTCGTAATGGCCAAACCCGTGGTGGTTTTACCGCACCCACTCTCGCCGACCAAACCGAGGGTTTCACCTTTCCCCAAGGTCAAAGAGACCCCATCAACGGCATAGACATAGCCTGCGGTCCGGGAAAAAAGTCCTTTCTTGATAGGAAAATGGACTTCCAAATCGTCAATGGCAAGCAGTGTTTCCATTTAATATATCCAGCAGCTAACCCTATGCCCTCCCCCCGTGTCAATTAATTTTGGTGGATTTTCCTTGCAGACTGTAAGGCTTTTAGGGCACCTTGGATAAAAGCTGCATCCTGGGGACAACTCATAAAGACTGGGTACCATACCGGATATCTCCTTGAGGCGCTGACGGCCATGCCGGGATCTGTCTCCTAATTTAGGAATGGACTTCAGAAGTCCCTGCGTATAAGGATGTTTAGGATCTTCAAAAATTTCAACTGATTGGCCCTCCTCCACCAACTTGCCGGCATACATCACAACGATTCGCTGAGCCATTTCGGCGATAACCCCTAAATCGTGGGTAATCATCATAATCGCAGTATCGTAATCTTTTTTGAGCTGCAGCATGAGATCGAGAATCTGGGCTTGAATAGTCACATCCAGAGCGGTTGTCGGCTCATCGGCAATGAGTATTTCAGGATTACAGGCCAACGCCATAGCGATCATCGCTCGCTGTCGCATGCCACCTGAGAGTTGATGGGGGTATTCATGCACTCGCTTTTCCGGTACGGGAATCTGGACTTGTTTAAGCATATCAATGGACCGTTCCCAGCTTTGGCGCTTGGAGAGCTTCTCATGCAGCAGGAACATTTCCGAAATCTGATTTCCAATGGTATAAACGGGATTCAGTGACGTCATAGGTTCCTGAAAAATCATGGAAATACGATTCCCCCGAATAGATCGCATTTGCTCCATGGTAAGTTCGACAAGATCAATACCATCAAATAGGATTTTACCGTGAACAATTTTACCGGGTGGCTCTGGGATCAGGCGCATGATAGACTGGGCGGTGACGCTCTTTCCGCAGCCAGATTCTCCTACCACGCCGAGCACTTCTCCCTTATCGAGGTGGAAAGAGACATTGTCAACAGCTTTGGCAACACCTTCAAATGTGCGAAAGTAGGTTTTGAGTTCCTTTATCTGAAGGAGATGGGAATTATTGCTCATCTTTCCAATCGAAAGTTAATTTCAATTATAAGTTACAGCAGGCAGGACAGGTCGAGGTATGCAAACACAAGGGTCACCCAAGGCAAATTGTGATTAAGAACACTAAAGCAATACCCATCTCTACTAGCCCGTGTCAATAAAAAAAATAAGGAATCATAATCTATAAAGGCCGAAACATCCGGTACAGCCTTTTCTATCGAAATCGATCCCGCTGCATGCCTATCTTGCGGCCTTTTTTCACTTGACACCCATAGTGAATTTCTCTATGTTTCCTCGAATAAAGCGAATTTTCATCATTGGCCTGCGTCATTGATCTCCTGTGGCCCAGGCGACATTTGATCACAACTGCATACAGCACCGGCGTAATAAGCAGAAGATCGCAAAAACCGGCGCCTTCTTGGCTTTCCTATAGTTTTCAATTAGTAGATGGCACATGTTCTCATTCCGGCTCGAAGTGAGAAATTGCCTAATTCCAATTATAGAAGGGAGGATTTCAATGCGTACAAAAACATTGTTACTAGTTCTGGTATTGTCGGTCGCATTAGCGATGCCCGCGGGGGCAAAAACCCTTAAATTCGCCTTTCAGGGCAGTCTCGATTCATTTGATCCCTATAACCTGAACGAAACATTCCATTTAGGAACTCATGGCAACGTCTATGAAGGCCTAATCCGGCGTGGGCCCAATCTGGAGATCGAACCGGCTCTGGCGGAACGCTGGGAAGTCATGGAGCCGACCCGCTGGCGCTTTTACCTGCGCAAAGGCGTAAAATTCCATGACGGCACCCCGTTTACGGCCGATGACGTGGTTTTTTCCGCCACCCGGGTGCGCCATCCGGATTCAGACTTAAGGGTCAGGCTGTCCGCCGACACCAAAGTCGTCAAAGTGGATGACCATACGGTGGATTTTGTCACTGAGGCGCCCAATCCGATTCTGCATGTGGAATGGGCCACCTGGTATATCATGTCCAAAAGCTGGACCGAAAAAAACAACGCTGTCTTGCCGCAATCAGCCACCAAAGAAAAAGAAAATTATGCCACCCGCCATGCCAACGGAACCGGTCCCTTCATGCTGGTCAGTCACGAGCCCGGTGTGAAAACCGTTTTCAAGGTCAATCCGAATTGGTGGGATAATAAAAACAAAGAACATAACGTCACAGAAGTCATTTTTACCCAGATTAGCAATGACGCCACCCGCGTCGCCGCCCTGTTATCCGGACAGGTGGATATGGCCTATCCGATCCCGGTCCAGGACATGAAGCGCATCAATGACAATGCCTCCACTCGCATGCTGGTGGGGCCGGAATTGCGCACCATTTTTCTGGGAATGGATCAGTTCCGGGATGAGTTGCTGTATTCCAACGTCAAAGGTAAAAATCCGTTCAAGGACAAGAGAGTGCGCCAGGCCTTTTACCAGGCCATTGATATTGAGGCCATCAAAAAGAAAGTTATGCGCGGGCTGTCGGCCCCGTCTGCCATGATGATCGCTCCGGGCGTGCACGGCGGCGGCAACCCCAAGTTCAAACGGCTCGAATATGATCCAGCCGCTTCCAAAAAACTTCTGGCCGAAGCCGGTTACCCGGATGGATTCGAAGTCGGTATGGATTGTCCCAACGACCGCTACGTCAATGACGAGCAAATTTGCCTGGCCGCGGTTTCGATGCTGGCCAAAGCGGGGATCAAAGTAAACCTGCTGGCCCAGCCCAAAACCAAATACTTCGGAAAAGTACTGGCACCCAAGCTCGATACCAGTTTCTACCTGCTGGGCTGGACCCCGGGTAGCTTCGACTCATACAATCCGCTTAACTTTTTGCATCATTGCCCCAAAGAAACCGGAGAAGGCAAGTTCAACCTGGGTGGCTACTGCAATCCCGAAGTGGATAAGCTGACCACAAAAATCAATAGCGAAACCGATCAGGCCAAACGCGACGCAATGATTGAACAGGCCTGGACCATGACCATCAACGACGTCGCCTATATCCCGCTGCATCAACAGGCCCTGGCGTGGGGCGTCAACAACAAAGTCGAACTCAAACAACGTCCGGACAATCAATTTATGTGGCGTCACGTCATGATCAAGTAATTGTCAGCAATTCAGCAAGCCCGGAGTTCGGCCTCAACGGGCTGAATTCCGGGTTTTTCATCTTGGTTGATTGGTTAATTAGTTTATTTGTTAAATAGTTGATTGGTTAATTGGTCGAGGGCAAGAATGTTGATGAAATCGTAAAAAGTCTCGATTCAAGTCACTCCGGCGAAAGCTGGAGTCCAGAAGCTATTAAAATGACTGGATAGCGTTAAAGCTTTACTACATGCCCGGCTTTCGCCGGAATGACAATAACTTGTTTTTTTGACTATTTACGGATTCATCACTATTAAAAATCTGAAAACCATCTGAATGCAGCTTTTTTCTTCAACCGGCATTTATTCCCATTCCTGATCAACCAATTAGCCATTCAACCAATAGGCTATTCAACGATATACGTATTATGATAGCCCTAATCATCCGTCGCATATACCAGTCGTTTATCGTCATGTTTGTGGTCGCGCTGGTGGCGTTTACCCTGTTTCGCTATGTGGGTGATCCGGTTTCCCAGATGGTCGGACAGGAAACCAGCATCGCCGACATGGAACGGTTGCGGGAAGAACTGGGCCTTAACGACCCCATTATCGTGCAATTTGGCCGCTTCGCCTGGAACACGCTCCAGGGAAAATTTGGCATCTCCTACCGGCTCGGTCGTCCGGTTAACGAATTGTTTGTCGAACGGCTGCCTGCCACGCTGGAATTAAGTCTGATCGCCGCCCTGTTTTCATTAGTTGTCGGGATTCCCATGGGAGTTTACTCCGGCCTGTATCCGGACCGGGCTCTGAGCAAAATTTTTCAAACGGTATCGCTCATCGGCATCTCGCTGCCGACGTTTCTGATCGGCATTTTGCTCATACTATTTTTCGGGGTTCTTCTGGGGTGGCTGCCGACCTTTGGTCGGGGAGAAGTGATCCAGCTGGGCTGGTGGTCGACCGGACTGCTGACCTCCAGCGGTTTAAAGGCCGTCATCATGCCGGCCTTTACCCTGGGTATGTTCCAGCTGACGCTGATCATGCGGCTGGTTCGTTCGGAGATGATGGAGGTTTTACGCACCGATTATATCAAATTTGCGCGGGCCCGCGGGTTGACCAACCGCGCCGTTCATTTCGGCCATGCGCTGAAAAACACCCTGGTTCCGGTCATCACCATCACCGGACTTCAAATCGGATCGATTATTGCCTTTGCCATCATCACTGAAACCGTGTTTCAATGGCCCGGCATGGGATTGCTGTTTCTGCAGGCAATTCAATTTGCGGATATCCCGATCATGTCAACCTATCTCATTTTAATTGCGTTTTTCTTTGTGGTGATCAATTTAATTGTCGACCTTCTCTACCACGTGGTGGACCCTCGCCTGAGATTCGATAAAGCCATGGTTGCGGGGCATTAATATGAAAAGTATAGAACGCATTCAGGATATCGTTCATCGCTTTTTCGACAGTGACATCTGGTTCAGTTTTAAAAAATCCAGCGTCACCGTAATCGCTGCCTGCGTAACTGCCGTAATGATGGTATCTGCAATTGCGGCTCCTCTCATCGCACCCCATACACCATTTGAACCTGCAACCCTCGATTTAATGGACGCATTCACGCCGCCGTTCTGGTACGAAGACGGTTCAACCAAGTTTCTGCTGGGCACCGATGATCAGGGAAGAGACCTTTTTTCAACAATTCTGTATGGATCAAGAATCTCTATATTCGTGGGATTTGCCTCCATGCTGCTGGCAATGATTATCGGAATAACGCTGGGTTTGATCTCCGGCTACATCGGCGGAGCGGTCGAAACCTTTATCATGAGAATTGCGGATGTGCAGATCAGTTTTCCCGGCATTCTGATTGCGATGCTGATATATGGTGTGGCCCTCAGTTTGTTGCCCAATGAACGGCATGATGAAATGGTCATCTGGGTGCTTATCGTGGCTATTGGCCTCTCCAACTGGGTAAATTTTGCACGCACCGTGCGAGGCTCGACCCTGGTGGAGAAAAACAAGGAATATGTCCAGGCGGCGAGGGTTATTGGTCGCCGGCGAGCCACCATCATGTTCGGCCATATCCTGCCCAATGTGATGGGCCCGGTGCTGGTCATTGCCACCATCGGATTGGCCGTCGCCATTCTCAGCGAAGCAACTTTATCTTTTCTCGGAGTCGGCGTACCACCGACGAAACCATCGCTGGGAACGCTGATTCGCATCGGCCAGGACTTTCTGTTTGCGGGTGAATGGTGGATCGTTATTTTTCCGGGTATTGCCTTGGCTGTACTGGTACTTGCTGTCAATCTCCTGGGGGATTGGATGCGGGATGCTTTTAATCCCAAACTTAGATAATTCTTACCGTTCCGAGGTTCAGGGGTTCTGGGTTCAAACTTAGGTTTCAGGTGTCGGGTGTCAGGTGTCAGGAAACCAATGATTTAGGAATTAAGGGATTCAGGAATTGAGGAATTCACGTCTCGATGAATAGGATCGACAGAATACATTTAATTCCTAAATTCGCAATTCCTCAATTAATGCTTGCTGACACCTGACACCTGAAACCTGAAACCTGATAAAGACCTGACACTTGAACACTGAAACCCTAAGATTTTACATGAACCTGTGAACGTTCCAGAAAAGAAATGAGCGAACCAATACTAAACATCGAACATCTCAAAATCGAATTCAATACCCGCCGTGGTACGCTAGTGGCGGTTGACGATGTATCGTTCAATGTCCTGCCCGGAGAAGTGTTTGGTGTCGTCGGGGAATCGGGCGCCGGCAAATCTCTCACGGGACAGGCAGTCATCGGATTACTCGAACCCCCCGGTCGAATCAGCGCGGGTCAGATCATTTTAAGCGGTCAACGTATCGATCAGTTGCCTTACCATGAAATGCGGCGCATTCGGGGGAAAAAAATCGGCATGATATTTCAGGACCCCCTGACCAGTTTGAATCCGTTGTATACCATCGGCCGGCAGCTTACGGAAACCATATTAACGCATGCCGCCATGAGCCAGAATCAGGCGCGTCAACATGCGATATCATTATTGGATGAAGTCGGCATTCCGGCAGCTGAAAAGCGCTTCGACCATTATCCCCACCAGTTTTCCGGCGGTATGCGCCAGCGGGTGGTCATTGCCCTGGCGCTTTGTGTCAATCCCAGCCTTATTATCGCCGACGAGCCCACCACGGCCCTGGATGTATCCATCCAAGCCCAGATTATTGCCCTGCTAGAACGTCTTTGCAAGGAACACGACACAGCCGTTATCCTGATCACCCATGATATGGGGGTGATTGCGGAAATTTCCGATCGCGTGGCGGTGATGTATGCGGGTCGGCTGGTGGAGATTGGAAATGTCCGTGATGTTGTCAAAACCCCGAAACATCCGTATTCTCAGGGGTTAATGGGTTCCATTCCATCGCTGCACCAAAAGGCTGAACAACTCATACAGATAGACGGCACCATGCCGCGGTTGACGGAAATACCCCCGGGATGCGCCTTTCACCCGCGCTGCCCGCACAGCTTCGATCGCTGCCGGCACAGCCGACCGGAATTAATCGACACCAAACCGTCCAAGGTTGCCTGCTGGCTTTTTGGAAACGAGGATGAACATGGCGACACCTGATCAACTCAAAACCCGCACACCACCATTGCTGCGCGTCAGCGGACTGAAACGTTATTTTGACGTTTCCAAACCGTTGCTAAACCGTCTGCTCGAGGGCAAACCTCGCATGATTCTCAAAGCCGTCGTTGGCGTCGATTTTGAAATCAGCAAGGGAAAGACCTTTGCCCTGGTGGGAGAGTCGGGTTGCGGCAAATCAACAGTTGCCAACCTGGTGGTGGGTCTATACCTGC
>JASFPE010000131.1:0-11368 GCA_050116155.1 Desulfobacterales bacterium | reverse complement strand
CTTATCTTTGTCGTAATCCAGATGGGGCAGTAAATCGATTTTATTTAACAGGGCTGCTTCGCATTCCCGGAACATCAAGGGATATTTAGCGGGCTTATCTTCGCCTTCCGTCACACTCAAAACCACAACCCGTGAATCTTCTCCGATGTCAAACTCCGCCGGGCAAACAAGGTTTCCAACGTTTTCCACGATTAACAAATCAATATCCGCCAGATCAATCCCGCTGGCTGCCTTTTCAATCACATGGGCGGCCAGATGGCAATCACCGCCAAACTCGTCGGTATTAATCTGCACCACCGGAGCACCCGAGATCGCCAAACGATCGGCATCATTGGTAGTGCAGATATCTCCAACAATGACCGCACTTTTGTATTCCGGCATAATATTCGCCAGCGTCTTTTCAAGGGTAGTGGTTTTGCCCGAACCCGGCGAACTCATCACATTGAGCACAAAAACCCCTGCTTCCGCAAAGGTTTTGCGGTTCTCAGCGGCCATCTTTTCATTGACATCCAACACCCGGCGGACCACTTTTATTTCTCGGGTACCGCTTTTCTGGACGCCGATGGCTGATGTGCCGTTATCCACATGCGGGTGGTGATGAGCATCCTTATGATGGTGATATTTTTGTCCTTTTACATTATTTTCCAGAACCATTTTTGACCTCTTCGGCTATTTCGATGGATTCAATATCCAGCTCGCGCCCGGATAGTATCTCGAGAGAACCACTGTTGCATGTCTCGCATTTAAACACGGGACTGGTTATGGTCCATTCCGAATTACATTCATTGCACCTGGCAACGACCGGAAGCTCGTTGATGATGAGCTCAGCACCGTCCAGAGCGGTATCTTTCGAGGCGACATTAAAACAAAATCGAAGACTTTCCGGAACCACGGCAGCCAGTTTGCCGACCTTAAGATTAACTCTCTCAATCCGTACATCGGCCAAATTAGATGGGATGGAGGCGGTGGCAATTTCAACGATCTGCAGAGCAATTCCCATTTCGTGCATGATAAATTTGTTCTTGGTGTTTAGTGTTTGGTGTTTGGTGTTTGGTGTTTCGTATTTCATGTTTCGTGTTTCGTGTTTAGTATTTGGATTTTCGATCTCCCTGTCGATCATTTATACCAAACACAAAACACTAAATATTATTTAAACACCTGGGCACACATCTCGCCGAGGGTGCCTAGATTTTCGCACACCTGGACACCGTGGGTCTTCATGGCGGCTATTTTTGCCTGAGCGGTGCCGCTGCCACCGCTGATAATTGCGCCGGCATGGCCCATACGTCTTCCCGGCGGCGCGGTTAATCCAGAAATAAATCCCACAACCGGTATGGTCATATTCTGGGCAATAAATTCCGAAGCTTCTTCTTCAGCCGTTCCTCCGATTTCCCCCACCATAACGACCCCACTGGTGTCGGGATCCTTTTCAAAGGCATCGAGGCAATCAATAAAATTGGTACCACAAATGGGGTCACCACCAATACCAATACAGGTGGTCTGTCCGATGCCCTGCAGGGTTAACTGATGGACCACCTCATATGTCAAGGTACCCGATCGCGACACCACACCGATAGACCCGTCAGGCTTGTGAATGGGGCCCGGCATAATGCCTATCTTGGTTTGACCGGGTGTAATAATACCCGGACAATTCGGCCCTATCATACGCGTGGGTTTGTCGCTCAGATAAGTTTTAACCTTCATCATATCCAGCACCGGAATACCTTCGGTAATCACCACAGCGAGTTCAACGCCGGCATCGGCCGCTTCCATGATGGCATCGGCAGCAAAGGCCGGCGGCACAAAAATCAAACTACAATTGGCGCCGGTCTCAATTACAGCATCTTCAACGGTGTTGAATACGGGCACATCATCCATCTTTAGTCCCGCTTTACCCGGTGTTACCCCCGCAACCACCTTGGTGCCATAAGCGATACAATGGCGGGTGTGGAACTGTCCTTCCTTACCTGTAATTCCCTGCACAACAACCCGTGTGTCTTTATCAACGAAAATACTCATTTCTTATCCCTTCCACGAATAACATGCTTGTCGAAAGTCCTCTTTTTGTCAGCAACAGCTTGAATAATTCGTATCGCTATAAATCCGAAATCCGAATTTCGCCTGATTCTATAAAATTGGCCGAAACAAATTCTAATATCAAATGACCAAAAACTTCAAACATTTGAAAATTAGATCATTGGAATTTCGATATTGTTTCGAATTTCGTGCTGCGTGCTTCGAATTTTTCTTTGTTAACGAAGTATAACTAATTTTCTCTAAAGCAGCTCCGATAAAAATAATGTCTTACATGTGGCTGTCCTTAGACCAACTCGGCGACTTTGTCGGCTGCATCCTTTAAATCAGTTGCGGTGATCAGATTCAGCCCTGATTCGGTCAAAATTTTTCGTCCTTCATCAACGTTGGTTCCCTCCATCCGAACCACCACGGGTACCTGGATGCCGGTCTTTTGGGCCGCTTTTACGACCCCTTCGGCCAGCACATCGCAACGCAGTATTCCACCAAAGATATTGATTAAAATAGCTTTAACATTTTTATCGCCTAATATAATACGAAACCCGTTTTCAACCATCTCAGCGCTGGCCCCACCGCCAACATCTAAAAAGTTCGCAGGTTCCGCCCCGGCAAGTTTAATAAGATCCATGGTCGCCATGGCCAGGCCGGCACCGTTGACCATATTGCCCACATTGCCATCCAAATTAATATAATTGAGATTAAATTTGGACGCTTCTATTTCCAGGGGGTTCTCCTCGTCAAGATCGCGATATTCATGGATATCTTTGTGACGAAACAGGGCATTGTCGTCGAAGTTTATTTTGGCATCGAGTGCGATGACGGCTTGTTCGGCGGTAATCACAAAAGGATTTATCTCCACCAGTGAGCAGTCATAGGAAACAAAAAGCTGATAAAGATTTCTGAGCATGGCCACAAATAGCTTCATCAGCTCCGGCGATAGGCCTAAGCCATAGGCTACCTTGCGACAATGATAGGCCTGAATGCCCAGCATGGGGTTGACAAACACTTTGATTATCTTCTCCGGAGTCTTGGCTGCCACCTCTTCTATGTCCATACCACCTGCCTCACTGGCCATCACCACAATTTTGGCAGTTGCGCGATCGGGTATAATACTCAAATAAAGTTCTTTTTGGATATTTAAACCCTGTTCAACCAAAAGCTTTTTAACCTGCCGGCCTTCCGGACCGGTCTGATGTGTAACCAAATGCATGCCGATCATTTCCTGGGCAATGGCATCAACCTCATCAGCAGAATTTGCGAGCTTTACGCCTCCACCTTTACCCCGGCCGCCGGCATGGATCTGGGCTTTCACGACCACGGGAAAGTCACCAAGCTTCTCAGCGATGGTTACGGCTTCCTGGGGACTAAAAGCGACTCCGCCTTCTGGAATCGGAATGTTATGAGTTTTGAATAACGCTTTAGCCTGATACTCGTGGATTTTCATAGTCGCACATCTCCATTTCTATTCAATTACAGCTAATACATCAAAGCACCCGTCATCGATCGACCTTATATAATGCAACACCGCAGATACAGCTGCGGTGACTTTTACTTTGTCATCCATATGAAAACCAATAAAACAGGTTAAGCCGGTTGCGCCGGTTTGCCGGTTTGCCGGTAACCTTTTTGCACTCCGATCGCGGGCCAACGGGCTAAACGGGCTAACGGGCCAACTATCTACATGGGAATATTCCCATGTTTTTTCGGAGGTCTGATTTCGCGTTTACTGCACATCGCTTCCAGGGCACTGATCAGGCGCGGACGTGTCTCTCTGGGGGCGATGACCGCATCAATATAGCCCCTGCTGGCGGCAACGTAAGGATTCGAAAACAGATCTTCATACTCTTTTATTTTTTCCTCTCGCTTGGCCGCGGGATCTTCAGCGTTATTGATCTCTTTGCGATGAATAATATTGGCCGCACCGGCAGCCCCCATCACCGCAATCTCTGCTGTGGGCCAGGCGAAGGCCATATCCGCCCCCAAATCCTTGGAACACATGGCGAGATATGATCCCCCATAATCTTTGCGGGTAACCAGCAACAGCTTGGGTACCGTTGCTTCAGAATAGCACCAGAGCAGTTTTGCGCCGTGGCGGATGATCCCCCCCCACTCCTGCTCACGGCCAGGCAAATATCCGGGTACATCGGCAATGGTTAACATGGGTATATTAAATGCATCGCAGAAACGGATAAACCGGGTAGCCTTGTCCGCGGCATTGATATCCAGGCATCCGGCCAGTGCTTTTGGCTGATTTGCAATGATGCCGATACTTCTGCCGTTTAAGCGTGCAAAACATACGATGATATTGCGTGCGTAAAATTCGTGAGGCTCAAAGATCTCACCGTTATCAACGATCGAAAAAATGACATCCTTCATGTCATAGGATTTGTTGGGGTTATCCGGGATAATGGAATCCAGTTGGGAATCTTCTCTTTCGGGAACGTCGCCGGTTGCAAAAATTGGTGGGTCCTCCATATTGTTGGACGGCAAAAATGAAAGTAGATTTTTGATGCGCTGAATCGTGTCTTCATCATTTTCGCAAGCAAAATGCGCCACGCCACTTTTTTCGTTGTGCGTTTTTGCCCCACCTAAATCTTCAAAGGTAATTTCTTCACCGGTCACAGCCTTAATCACCTCTGGCCCCGTAATAAACATGTAACTGCTGTTTTTTACCATGAAAACCCAGTCCGTCATGGCCGGAGAATACACCGCCCCGCCGGCCGTTGGCCCCATGATGGCCGATATTTGAGGAATGACGCCGGAACAGGCGGAGTTGCGAAAAAAAATCTGCCCGTAGCCGGAAAGTGCGTCGACGCCTTCCTGTATTCTGGCTCCCCCGGAATCATTAAAGCCGACAAAAGGTGCCCCGGCCTTTAGGGCCAGATCCATCACTTTGCAAATTTTTTTCGAATGCATCTCACCAAGGCTTCCCGCCCTGGCGGTAAAATCCTGTGCAAATGCAAATACCGGACGTCCGCCCACCATACCGTGGCCGGTGACGACGCCATCAGAAGGGATCTCGACATTTTCCATATCGAAATTGACGCACCGATGGTTGACAAACATGTCAATTTCGCGAAAGGTCCCCTCGTCAAACAACAGCTTCAAACGTTCACGGGCGGTCATTTTGCCTTTCTCGTGTTGTTTGGCGACCGCCTTTTCACCACCCATTTGAAGGATTTTTTCTTCACGGGTTCTAAGTTCGTTGATTTTTTCTTCTACAATACCCATGCTAGACATCCTTTCAGCCCAATTGGTTTTAGACCAATTGGGGTTTCGCGTTTTGAAGTTAAATTTTCTACCCTCAACCCTTCTTGTCGAGAATTAAAAGCAACTCCCTGGCTGCCAGTGTTGGTGCAGTGGTACCGTTTTCAACACTGCGCGCAATCTGAGTTAACTCCTTTTTTATATCAGGATTCTGGTAAAATCGCTCCTTGAGCCCCTCTTCAACCAGTGACCACATCCAATCCAGAGCTTGCTTTCGACGCTTATGTGCCAACTCGCCGCTGTCTGACAGGCGCTGGCGATGATCCAAAACGGTTTGCCAGATTTCTTTGATGCCCGTCATCTTCAGAGCACTGCATGTTAACACCGGCGGCGTCCAGACAGGAGAAGGCGGTTGCAACAGGCTCAACGCATTTTCATAGATCTTGGCGGCCTTTTTTGCTTTTTTTACATTATCGCCATCTGCCTTATTAATCGCAATCGCATCGGCAAGTTCCAGGACCCCTCGTTTTATTCCCTGAAGCTCATCTCCGGCCCCCGCCAGCATCAGCACCATAAAAAAATCGACCATCGATGCCACGGTAGCCTCAGATTGACCGACACCGACGGTTTCGACGATCATCACATCAAATCCGGCGGCTTCGCAAACCAGCATCGTCTCGCGAGTTTTTCGGGCAACACCGCCTAAGGTTCCTCCGGATGGCGAAGGCCGGATAAATGCTGATTCTTCGGCAGAAAGCTTCTCCATGCGGGTTTTATCGGCCATCACGCTGCCGCCGCTTCTGGAGCTGCTGGGATCCACCGCCAATACCGCCACCCGATGTCCGCTTTGCACCAATGACACACCTAAGGTTTCGACAAATGTGCTTTTACCAACTCCCGGCACACCGGTAATACCAAGACGCACGGCATCGCCGGTGCTGGGCAGCAGGGCATCCAGCACCGCCCGCGCTGTTTCCTGGTCGGTGGAAAGTGAGCTTTCAATTAAGGTGATGGTCTTGGAAAGTACCCGCCGATCCTGTGCCAGGACACCATCGATATATGCTTTGGGGTCCTTGATGTTCATCCGTTAAGGGTTTAAGCTATTTTTTTCTCCAATGCGTTAAGAACTTGATTTGCAGATTCGGTCACCGCAGTCCCGGGACCGAATATACCGACAACCCCTTTACCATACAGAAAATCATAATCTGCGGGAGGGATAATTCCACCGACAACTACCAGGATATCTTCTCCACCCTCATTTTTTAGCGCCTCAATCAACTGAGGCACCAGGGCTTTATGTCCGGCAGTCAGGCTGGATGCACCTACGGCGTGAACATCATTTTCAATCGCCATGCGCGCGGCCTCCTCCGGTGTCTGGAACATGGGGCTGATATCCACATCAAACCCGAGATCCGCAAAACCGGTGGCAATCACTTTTATCCCGCGGTCGTGACCATCCTGCCCCATTTTGGTAACCAGGATTCGAGGACGCCGTCCCTCTTTTTCCAGGAACTCGTCGGTTCGTTTCCGAACGGCTTTGATGATGTCACTGTCGCCATACTCTGCTGCATATACACCGGATATACATTGCGTGGTGGCCACAAACCGCCCAAAGACATTCTCGAGCGCATCGGAAATTTCACCCACCGTTGCCCTGGCTCGGGCTGCCTGTATAGATAAATCCAACAGGTTGCCATCCCCGGCAGCCGCGTTTGTGATCATCTCCAGCGCTTTTTCGACGGCCTTGTTATCCCGATTGGCCTTAATCTCCTTGATCCGGTTGATCTGTTCATCTCGGACGCTGGCGGGAACTTCCAGAATTTCCAAATCAACATCTTCTTCGATTTGATATTTGTTGACCCCCACAATAACATCTTTGCCCAGGTCGATGCGGGCCTGTCTGCGCGCAGCCGCCTCCTCGATGCGGAGTTTGGGCATCCCGCTCTCAATGGCTTTGGCCATTCCGCCCATTTCTTCCACCTCATCAATAATTTTGCTGGCCTCACGGATGATGGCATCAGTGAGATACTCGACATAGTAGGAACCCGCCAGCGGATCGACGACATGGCAAATCTGTGACTCTTCCTGTACGATAAGCTGGGTATTGCGGGCAACCCTTGCAGACAAATCCGTGGGAAGACCGACTGCCTCATCAAAAGAGTTGGTGTGCAACGACTGGGTACCACCCAGGGCGGCAGACATACATTCAAGGGTGGTTCGGACAATATTGTTGTATGGATCTTGTGCCGTTAAACTCCAGCCCGAGGTCTGACAATGGGTTCGCAGCATGGTGGAGCGTTCGTTTTTCGGATTAAACTGGCTGATGAGTTTATGCCACAAAAAACGGGCGGCCCGTAGCATGGCAATGTCCATGAAAAAATTCATGCCTATACCGAAGAAAAACGATAGCCGCGGTGCGAAGGCGTCTATATCCAGCCCGGCGTTTGATGCAGCTTTGACATATTCCACACCGTCTGCCAAGGTGAAGGCCGTCTGCAGCACTGAGCTGGCACCGGCTTCCATCATATGATAGCCGCTAATGCTGATAGTGTTGTATTTAGGCATGTGATGGGAACAATAAGCGATAATATCTGACACAATGCGCATGGAAGGTTCGGGTGGATAGATATACGTATTTCGCGTGAGATATTCCTTTAAGATATCGTTTTGAATGGTTCCGGTCAATTTTTCCTGGCTAATGCCCTGCTCTTCGGCAGCAACAATATAGCCGGCCAGAACCGGCAACACTGCGCCGTTCATTGTCATGGATACCGACATTTGCTCCAACGGGATCTGATCGAAAAGTATTTTCATATCTTCTACGGAGTCCACGGCAACACCGGCCTTGCCGATATCGCCCACAACCCTGGGATGATCCGAATCATAACCCCGGTGAGTGGCAAGGTCAAAGGCCACTGAGAGGCCTTTTTGACCGGCAGCCAGACATCGGCGGTAAAATGCATTGGATTCTTTGGCAGTGGAAAATCCGGCGTATTGACGGATGGTCCATGGTCGCCCGGCATACATGCTGGCCTTGGGGCCACGCACATAGGGTGCAAAGCCGGGCAACGAATTTATATGCTCCAGCCCTTCAAGATCTTCGGCTGTATAAAGAGGTTTTACGGGAATCCCTTCAGGAGTCATCCAGTTAAGTGATTCCAGAGGCTTGCCTCTGAGCTCCTTGGTGGCTAGATCTTCCCATTCCTTTATTCCAGGTTTTTTGGCCATGGCACACTCCTTTGTTTCAACAGTAGGTAAATATTATTTCCCTAAATACTATACTCGGGGCACTGATAAATGACCTATTTACTATCCACTTAGCTTCCAGTTTGCCCCTTTACCGGTTTCCCGTTTCCCGATAGGCGCGCTAATTCAGTTAACCGGCACAACGGGCTTAACCGGCGTAACGCGAATTTACGCGCTATGATCTTTCACACAATTCAACCAGGACGCCATGGGTAGCCTTGGGGTGCAAAAAAGCAATTTTGGCACCGCCGGCGCCGATTCTGGGCTTTTCATCGATTAACCGAATCCCCTTCTGCTTTAGCTCTTCCAGTGCTGCATCTAGGTTCTCAACCCGGAAAGCAACATGCTGTATGCCCTCTCCTTTCTTTTCGAGATATTTGGCGATGGGGCCATCCGGCGCCGTTGATTCCAGAAGCTCCACCTCGCTTTCTCCCACAGGGAAAAAAGCGGTGGTTACTTTTTGCTCTTCCACCGTTTCTGAGCCTTCAAATTCCAACCCCAATACATCCGTATAGAAATTCTTACCCGCATCAATGCTTTTTATCGCAATTCCGAGATGGTCGATCTTCAGTACCTTCATTCAGCCTCCTATTTATAAAATAAAAAATGATGTAATGCCTTACTTCGACATTCATTATTCAGTATTCAATATTCATTATTCATTCAGGTTTTACCCCATGCCCTATGCCATATTTTAGAAGCCCTACGCCATATTCCAGGGGCCATAAGCCATACGTGTTTTAGGGTGCAGCTTCAACTGACACCACATCCGGAACTTCTTGTTTTAAAATGCGCTCAATACCATTTTTGAGCGTCATCTGTGACATGGGGCAACCACCGCAGGCCCCTTGCAGGCGAACCGTTACGATGCCATCCTTGATATCAACGAGCTCCACATCGCCGCCGTCTGCCTGAAGCATCGGCCTGATTTTGTTTAAGGCTTCTTGAACTTTTTCTTTCATGATATTTTCTCCTTTACTGGTTTTATAAATCCTTTGCATATCTATACTAAAGAATAATCGTGTTCAGGTGTATAAAAATTCCGTTTAAAGGCATCGAAGGTATCCGCCAATATTGACGTTCTCATCTGTTTCATTAGGTTAATAAAAAAATGGATATTATGAATTGTATTTAAACGATATGCCAAGAGTTCCTTGGCCATATATAAATGACGCAGGTAGGCCCTGGAATAATTTTGACAAGTATAACATGTACACTCGTGTTCCAGCGGGTCTGTATCGTCTTTAAAGCGCGAATTGCTGATATTGATTGAACCATTGCGGGTAAACATCTGTCCGTTTCTCGCGTTGCGGGTGGGCAGTACACAATCAAACATATCCGCCCCCAGGGCAACCAGCTCAATAAGATCTTTGGGGGTTCCCACACCCATTACATATTTGGGTTTTGCATGGGGTAGTATCGGAAGTGTATAGTCCGCGATATCCAGCATAACCTCCAGTGGCTCCCCGACACTTAGTCCTCCGATGGCATAGCCATTGAAATCCATTTCTATGAGGGCTTGGGCGGACAATCGGCGTAAATCCTTAAACATGCCCCCCTGTACGATCCCAAACAGGGCCTGCTGTTCGCCTGCTCCGGCCAGCCATGTATGTCTACATCGATCCGCCCAATGGGTCGTTAACTCTAATGCAGCCTGGGTATCCCTGTGCTTCGCCGGATATTGGATACAATTGTCAAGGCACATGATGATATCTGCGCCAAGACAGGTCTGAATATCAATTGCCTTCTCAGGTGTCAGCAGATGGTGCGAGCCATCGACATGGGACTGGAAGCTTACGCCTGTTTGCGAAATTTTCGCCAGTTTGGCCAACGAAAAAACCTGGAAGCCCCCGCTGTCTGTCAAAATGGGACCATCCCAGTTCATAAAACGATGAAGTCCGTTAAAGCGATTGATAATATCACATCCCGGCCTGAGGTACAAATGATAGGTATTGCCTAAAATTATCTGAGCACCTGCCGCCGAAAGCTCTTCGGGTATCAGCGATTTTACCGAGCCCAGCGTCCCCACAGGCATAAATACCGGTGTTTCCACTATCCCGCGTGCTGTCTGTATTTCTGCCGCCCGCGCACGGGTCGTCGAAGATTCCGCTATGACATTAAATTCGAACATCTTATCTCTGGTTGCTTGTCACTGGCTTCTGGCCGCTTGGTCTCTGGCCTCTGACTTATGATCCCTGGCTCCTCAAGGTTCAGGTCCGGTTTCAGGTGTCAGGTTTCAGGTGTCAATAAAGAAGAAGGCAAGAGCTGACACCTGACACCCGACACCTGAAACCTGAACCGATTTGTATCTAGCATCCAGCATCGAGCATCGAGTATCCAGAAACCAGAAGCTAATGAATAAACATGGCATCCCCATAACTATAAAACCGATACCGTCTCCTGATGGCTTCCCGATAGGCATCCAGGATTTTTTCCCGGCCGGCAAATGCAGACACCAGCATCAACAACGTCGATTTAGGCAAATGAAAATTGGTAACCATGGCGTCAACCACCTTGAATCTGTATCCGGGGTATATAAACAGATCGCAACGGCCACTGCCCTGGAGAAGCTCGCCATTTTCATTCGAAGCATATTCAAGAGTGCGCACACAGGTGGTGCCCACAGCAACGATGCGTTTGCCCGCAGCACGGGCGGTGTTAATCCTGTCAGCCGATGCTTGCGGGATCGAATATCGCTCTGAATGCATTTTATGCTTGCGGATATCGGATACTCTCACCGGCGAAAATGTCCCATAACCGATATGAAGCGTTATGGGAACGATTTCGATGCCTTTAGATTCTATCTTTTTCAGCAACTCAGCCGTAAAATGAAGACCGGCCGTGGGGGCGGCCACGGCTCCGCGATCAGCGGCATACACCG